>CAZBKV010000015.1:7384-14728 GCA_964492575.1 uncultured Verrucomicrobiota bacterium
GGAACAGGCCTGCCATAGCGTGGATAAGATCCTTTGGGCAATGCAAGACAAACCGCCGGTGGCAGCGGTGGCGACTGGTGGTCGGCAGATCCCGAATCCGGGCGGGAATATCTTTGACCATATTGATGTATTTTATGAATGGGAGGATGGGACTCGTGCTTTCATGGCCCAGCGCCAGATACGGAATTGTTATAATGAAAACTCAGACTATGTTCTCGGGACAAAAGGAATAGGCTATAGTGGTTGGATTACGCCTTATATTGTCGGTGAAGTGAAATGGCGCTATCAAGGGCCGAAGAAGAACATGTACGTGGTTGAGCACGAAGAGTTGTTTAAGTCGATTCGGACGGGCAATTACATTAATGACGGAGATTGGATGGTGCAGAGCACCATGGTGGCGTTGATGGGTCGGATGGCGGCCTATACGGGTAAGAAAGTCACATGGGACTTTATCCTTCATAAGTCCCAGGAGAAACGAGTGCCGGATCATCTGGAGTGGGACATGAAACTGCCGGTGCGGCCCATGGCTATGCCTGGGGTGACCCCGTTAGAATAAAAAGTAGAAGTAATTTTTAGGGATTTTCCTTTCACCGCCTGGTCTGTGGCCAGGCGGCTTTTTTGTTGATAAAGGCTTCCTTTTCTGAACGGATTAGAAAAGGGAAGTAAGCTTATTAGCGGTGGATTTTTGCTGTAGGAGCGGAAATAGCAGGTTTTGGTTGAGATGGCTTTGAAATTGGGGGAGAAAGAGCGGATTGTTTCTGATAAGAATAGATCTTAAGCCATTTATTCAGGCTCCATCCACGCCGCTCGGCCCAGGAAAGAAGAGATGGTAAGACGACCAGCCCACAGATCATACATGTGGCTGTGCCTACGGACATCAGTTGACCAAGACTGGCGATCCCCCGATGTTTGGCAATCATTAGGCTGCCGAATCCGAGGATTGTGGTGAGTCCGGAGACCAACACCGCTTTCCCCGTACTTCGTGAGAAGATGCAAGGGGCGGTCTCTTCCCGGCAGCGATGGAGAATATGGATGCCGTTTGTGACCCCTACACCAATGACCAACGGGAGGGTCATAATATTCGCCGGGTTAAACGGCAAACCGGTCCATCCCATCCAACCTGCCATCCAGATCATCCCTAAGCCGACCGGAAGCAAGGATAGAAAGACGCAGACGAGGCTGCGGAAATGAAACCAGACAAGAAAGGTGATTGCGATGGCCGCGTAGACAGCGGCTTGTTGATAGCTGCTTTTAAGTTGGGTGGTGTAAAGGTAAAGTTGAACCGGGGTGCCGGTGACTTTGTCTGCAACGGAGTGGAGATCCTGCAGGAACCGTTCCTGGTTTTCTTTTTCCCAAAGATTGAGTTTGGAAGTGACCATAATAAGATATTCGTTGCCTTTTCGACTAATGAAGCGGTAACGGAAGGGCCGCGGGATATCTTCTGGAGTAATTCGTCGAGCGGCTTTTTGAGAACGGAGGGCCAGCAGGGTTTGACGGAGGTCCTGGAAAAGGGCGTGTTGGAAGGCGGTGAGTTTTCGGACAGCGGTGGCGTGGTCTGCCTGAATCAACCCCGTCCGAAGGCCGCGGACGGCTTGTTGGAGGGCACGAAGTTGGGCGACTACATTCGAGGAGGCTTCTTGGGCGGCAAAGGTTGTTGCCAGACCTAAATAGGCGTCTAAAGAGCGGACCGTGGCATGAAGTTCGGAGACATTGACCGGTTCGGGATCTAATTTGGGTAGAGGGATTTTGGAGACGGTTTGGGTGATTTGGCGGATCAGAGGACCTTTGTCGGATTGGTCTTCGGCAAGGTATCGGGCCATCGATTCGACCTTGGCGACGGTAGGGAGGTTACGAAGTTCTTTCTCCAATTGGACGGCTTTTTCTAAGGAGTCCACAATGACGGCACAGAAGAGGACGGATCGATCGTCGGCTTGCATCAGCTTGTGTTCAAAGACCACGGCAGGAAGCCCACGAGATTGGAGATGGAGGAGGTTGTAGTCGAAGTAGACTTTCGGGAGTTGAATGAAAGAAAAGAGAGTGAGGGCTGCGGCTCCCAGGAGAATCCAACCGGGATGGTTCAGCCAGAGCTGTTCGATTCGAGCGCGGTGGAGTGAGGTATGGGGAAGGGTACGGCGTTCGGAGCGTAATCCGGCGATTCGGAGGCTGGCTGGGAGGAAGGTCATCATCGGGATCAAGGTTAACAAAAGCCCAGCCCCACAGATTACTCCCATTTCGCGAATTCCTCGAAAGTCGGTCAGACCCATTGCCAGAAAGGCCCCGGCGGTGGTCAAGGCACCGGTCAATACTCCCTTTCCGGTTCGGGATAAGGTGACGGTCAAGGCATGATGGAGACCAAATCGATGCCGAAGCTCTTCCTCGTATCGAGTGATCAGGTGGATTCCGAAATCAATGGCAAGGCCGATGAGGATCGGGAGAAAGGTTAAGGTCAGGATATTTAGGTGCCCGATGACAATCGTGGTAAACCCTAGCGTATAACTAAGGCCGATTAAAAGGGCGGCAATGGCTTTGAGGGGACGTTTGATTTCTCGATAGGCAGTAATGAAGAGAAAGGCACAGAGGACAAGGGCAAGAACCGTGGCGTGGGACATATCCTTTCGTGCTTGTTCCATTTCGTCGATTTCAAGGACCGGCTCGCCGGTGATTCCCACATTCACACCGGGGACTTCTGCTTTGGTCTTTTCGACCAGCTCCCGGAATCGATGGACCGCTTCAGCATTTTTGTTTGGGGAAATCGGACGGGCTGTAACCAGGTAGATTCGATTGGTGGCGGCGGTAAGGTAAAGTTTTTGTTCCGCCTGAGGGCCGCTGTCAAAAAGGGCACCAACCCCTGGAGAAGGGGGTAAGCCCGGACGTTTTAAGGCATCGGTGGCTAGACGAATGATTCGAGTAAAAGCCGGTAGGGCATCGAGGAAGGATTGGGTTTCTTGCTCATCGGCAGAAGCTCCACTACGGATTCCATCCAGGGCGATGCGGAGGATTGATGTAAGGTTGCTAACTGAGGAGAAGCGTTGGAGAACCGGTCGGGCTTCCTGGAGGCGTTTTACCATTTCCTGAAGTTCTTCTTTGGGTACAAATAGGAGGGCTTTGGGGCCCATGACACGAAGATCGCCTTTATAAAAGACACTGCGGAAAAGATTTGTTTCTGCCTCCAGTCGTCGGCCTAACCGTTCGACAAACTGGCGATTTTTCTCGGTATCTTCACTTTCCACCACCGCAATGAGCTCATCCTGGGCCTCAAAGTCTCGTATGTATCTCAAGTAAAGCTGGCGGTCGGCGGTGTTATTATTGACAAGGTGATTCCGATTGGAATCGAACTGGAGATGGCCGGCGGTGTACCAGATGGCCAGAGTGGCCAGGGCAATTTGTGGAAGAATCCAAACCCAAGGATGCCAAAAAACATGGTCCGCAATCCGGACCAGTAGCTGTTCTATGAGGTTTCCCTGTGGTCTTTGTTGCTGCTCCCTTGGTTTATGCATCAATGATTCAGATGGACAAGCTGGGTAGAAGGTTTGGGCGCTTCCGTTTTCGTTGCTTCTTAGGCCGCAAGGGATTCTGGAAACTCCGCATTCGAATGGACCTCTTTGACATCGTCGTGATCTTCCAACGCCTCAATCAGTCGATTCAGGGCTGCAAGGGTATCCTTATCCTGGATTGGGGTTGTCATAGTGGGGATATAAGTGACCTCGGCGTTTTCACAAGGGATCCCTCGCTCTTCAATCGCTTTATGGACTTTTTCAAAGTCGGCCGGATCGGTAATGACCTCGTAGATGTCCTCCCCGGTCTTGATATCTTCTGCACCGGCTTCGAGGGCCAGCTCCATGAGGCTATCCTCATCAATTTTATCCTTAGCAATGAGAATCTGTCCCTTTCGTTGGAAGAGTCGACTGACCGCACCGGCACTGGCCATCGACCCCCCGTTCCGGGTCAAAATGGCGCGGATCTCGGCAGCGGTCCGGTTTCGATTGTCGGTGTTGATTTCAACCAAAAGTCCTACTCCTCCAGGGCCGAAGATCTCATATAGCAGTTCTTCGTACTGGGCAGCGCCAGAATCGGCTCCGATGGCCTTTTTAATCGCCCGCTCAATGTTTTCTGCGGGCATATTGGCACTTTTACACTTCAGAATGACCATTCGAAGCCGTGGATTCAGCGCCGGATCACCCCCGCCCATCCGCGCGGCAATCATCAATTCCCGCGACAGCTTGGCGAAGATCTTGGCGCGTTTGGCATCAATAGCGCCTTTAAAGTGCTTAACTTTTGCCCACTTACTGTGACCAGCCATGACAACAGACAGTCTATGGTTTGGTTAAATTGTTCTCTTCTGTCCTTCAATCTTCCTTCTGACTGTTCAAACATACCGTGCCCTCCTTCGGTTGCGCCAGTCTGAATGTAGAGAGGAAGAGTCTAAGGGGAGAGTGATGACGTTAAGGAAAAATGAAATTGAGAGATTCTGGGAAAAGGTCTTCTGAAGATCAGTTTTCTTTCCACCTCAATAAAGGGAAGCAGTGGCCTTTGGGGTAAGAAGGGGTTGGTAGTGTGTGGTTTTCAGTTGGTGATATTCTTGGATTAGTTTTTGAATCAGTTGAGACGTCAATTCCCCGGTTGCCGGGTTTCCTTGCCAGCGGACAATCCCGTCTGGATCCACCAACAGGGCATGCGGGATATACCGAAGTTGGATCTTGCTGGCCATCTCGTTTTGAGAATCGATCCCAACCCAGTAATGAATGTGTTTTTTATAGAAGCTTCGGACCGTGGATTCAGGCTCGGAGGTAATGCCAATCACGACCAATTGATTGGTAAACTGTTGTTGAATTTGATTGAGCTTGGGAATGGATCGGCGACAGGGAGGACACCACATTGCCCAAAAATCGATCAGGACGAATTTACCGCTTGTATCTGGTTTATTGGGGATCCATTGGGTGAGGTGCAAGGCCGGGGCTTTTTTGCCAACAAGGGCCGAGCCCCTAAGGGCGGTTTCTGGCCCAATCGCAAAGCCAAGAAAATCCCCACCCCAATGGCAATCCATAGGAATATATTTCGCATACGCAGCTCTTATTATAAACCCCTGACCGCTGGCTGACAAGGCAGTCAGGGGGAAACTCTTCTTCCTATCGTAAAGGTCTTTTAAAACCGAAGAGAGATCCTTTAATCCAGACGCTTGACCCGAATGTTGCGATAGCGCACCACACTCTTCGGATCATGGGCCTGTAGGGCAAAGGTCCCCTCGGCAATCTTCCGGGTGAAAGGATGGCCGGGTTTAGCACCCGGAGGCTCCACGTACTGGAGGACGGTAATCCCATCCACCTTTACGGTAATGGTATTTCCTTTGACGATGATTTCTTGCAGCCACCATTTGTTGTCTCGGCATAAGGCAAAGCCCACATTGACAATTCCATAGAGGCTGCCGGTCTTAATCCAGTCAGTGTGAGTGCAGTTTACTTGGGATTCGAAACCGTACCGAGGCCAACCGCTCTCCTGATATCGGGTGTGGAAATAGATCCCACCGTTCGAACCCGGTTCGGTCATCACCTCCACCTTCAGGTGGAAATTTTTAAACGGCCTCGGGTCACCGACATAGAAGAGATGCGAACGGGGACCTCGCGTGACAAACGCCCCGTCCTCAATCTTCCATGTATGAGGGTTTTCCCGCGTCGGTTTCCATCCTTTGAAGGTTTTGCCGTCCATCAACGGCACAAACCCTTCTTCGTCTTCTTCTCGTGCCAAGGCATGGGTTGCGATGGTCGGCAAAAGCACTGTTGCCCCAAGACTACCGATGAAGGATCGTCGTGTCATGTTCATGGCTCCTTATGCTGGAATGAAAAAATTCCTTTCGGCAAGCAAAAAGTCCTTTCTCCTCCCTCTCCGGAGGCCAACAAGGAATAGAGTCCTTCCCACCACCTTGCTTCAACCGCCGCCGGCGTGTCGGAAGAAGATCCACCACACGGCGATCAACATCGGCAGAAGGAACGGAATGGTATAGCGCATCACATACCCGAGAAACGAGGGGGTATGAATCTTCCAGTGGTCGGCAATGGATTTGACCATGAAATTGGGGCCATTGCCGATGTAGGTCGCTGCTCCAAAGAAGACCGCCGCCACGGCAATAGCGACGACAAAGGCATTGAGTTCATGGTTTCCCAGTAGGTACGCAATCCGAATATGGTCCGATGAGGCTCGGCCTACGACAAAGGCCCGCGCATCGATCCGTTTAAGGGCCTTCAGCGCGTTTTGCACATCTTCGGGCTGGCCAGCCATAAGTGCACTTAGGTCTTTCTTGCCGTCTTGGAGGAGAGAATGGATGGTTTGGACGGTTTCATGAGGTACCAAGGCCCCCATCTGGGCGCTTAGGAAAGTCAGATAGGTCGGCGTATTGTCTAGGACGGCGGAAAGTGAACCGGTCGCCCAGTAATAGGTGTCGACTTTGGGCCGTCCCATCTTCCCAGCGTGTAACTCCAGATAATCCAACGCGGGGATCATGGTGGCAAAGATTCCAGCAAACAGAATGGCGACTTCGCGAATCGGATGAAAGTTGAACTCATTCGCCCGGTAGATGGTCCGTGGCGTGGTGTAGTAAGAGGCCACAGCGGCGGCTACCATGATGATCTCCCGCAAAAAGATCGGCCGGGTAATGAACACCGCTCCCAGGATGATGGCCAGGAAGAGGATATTCGTCAGACCTCGGATTCGGAAGACGTCCGGGGCCTCCGCTAGCTCTTCGCGGACCCGTTTAGGGGCTTTGTGGTAGTTGATCGTGTCGATGACAAAGAAGATGGCCAGCAAAAGACCTACCCCGGTCAACCACATCGGCCAGCAATGTTCGGCCACCCACCAGAACGGAATCCCTTTTAAATAACCAACGAACAGCGGTGGGTCTCCGATCGGGGTCAAGGACCCGCCGACATTGGCTACGATGAAGATAAAAAAGACGACATGATGGCCGGTAATTCGGTACTTGTTCATTCGCAGCCACGGTCGAATCAGAAGCATGGAAGCCCCGGTTGTGCCGACCAAGTTGGCCACCACAGCCCCTAGAAAGAGAAAAGCCACATTTTCCAGCGGGGTGGCTTCGCCTTTGACATTGATGTGAATCCCACTGGCTACGACAAATAAGGATCCGATGAGCGCAATGAAGCTGATGTATTCGTGCCCGACTTCCAAGACCCGTTCATAAGCCCGGAGATGGAAAAGGTAGTAAGACAGAGTAATGAGCCCTAAGCCGATGGCGATTTTCGGATAATGCCGTTCCCACCACTCATGGGCAAGCAAAGGCATCAGGGCAATCGCCACCAGCAAGATCCCGAACGGAATGATCATCCATGGCGATGG
>CAZBKV010000015.1:14738-16270 GCA_964492575.1 uncultured Verrucomicrobiota bacterium
TGGCGATGGCGAGATGATAGTTTCCTGTCCCATACGGCCGCGAAAATTGAACGACAAAGGCCCTTCGGGTCAATCGAAATCGATCGTTCGTTCCAGGCGGCTTACCAGACGCGCGTCCAGAGGACCTTCAGATAACGCCCTTCCAGACAGTCCGAAAGCACAGGATGATCCGCAGCTGCTCCGGTCTTCCAGATGATCTGGAGCCGGCGATTCTGTCGATGGGCCGCCCGGATCACGATCGCCTCAAACTCCGACTCCGGCAATAAGCCGGAGCAACTACAGGTCACCAGCCAGCCGCCTCGCCGCAGGACCGCGATCGCTAACTCGTTCAGATCTTCGTATTTTTTCCGCCCAGCCCGTTGGTCCGAGCGACTTTCGATCAGTTTAGGAGGATCCAGCACGATGGCATCCCAACTCTCTCCGTTGCGTTGCATTTGCCGAAGGTACGGAAACGCATCCGCATGGACCCATCGAATTCGAACCTGGTTCAGATTGGCGTTCTTTTTGGCCAACTCGATCGCCCGCTCGTCCAAATCGACACCGGTCACCTCCGCTGCCCCACCAAGGACCTTCGCCGCCAACGCAAATCCACCGGTATAGCAACAGACGTCCAAAACCCGTTTCCCTCCCACCAGCTCGGCAAATCGCTTTCGGTTTTCTCGTTGATCACAAAAGAAACCGGTCTTATGCCCCATCTCGAAATTCACCTGATAGCGCACTCCCCATTCCCGAAACCGGACCGGTGGGACAGGTTGCTGCTGCGGTGGGGTGATCCCTTCCAAGGCGGCGATGTTCGGATCCACAAAGAGACGAATCCGTCGCGTTCCCAAGGCTTCCTGGAGTCGAGGCAACCATCGTTCCAACCGTTGCCAGATCCCTAAACTGTGGACCTCTACACTCAACACCGTCCCGATTCGATCTACAACCAGCCCGCTTAACCCATCTCCGTCGGAATGAATCACTCGAAACGCCTCACTCTGTTCGGGCACCCGTAAGGTTTCGAGCCGAAACCGTAAGGCTTCTTCCACCAACTGATCCAATCTGGCCTCGTCGACTTTCTCTGGTCCCCATCCGACCATTCGAACCGGAACCCGAGCTTGGGGATTGTAAAAACCAGTTCCTTGGAATTGTCCTTCCTTCCCATACACGAAGACCAAATCCCCCGGTTTTGCCTCCTCCGACACGGCTCCAATCATTGCCGGATAAAGATGGCGGTGATGCACATGATAGCGAAGGTAAACCCAGGGCCGTTCCCATTGATCGGCCCCGGCCGGGAGCGGGGTCGGGTTCCGAACCCAGCGAGGTAGTTCGATCCTCCTCCTCTCTGCCGACGAAGCGGTTTCGACAGAGGTGTCGGAAACCGTAGAGTGATTCTTGCTCAAACCTCTCCGTTTCATGAACTCGATCCTTCTTGTCTAGAGGACTTTGAGACGGTTCCTCTGGAAGCCTTTGCCTTGCCAGAGCGAGAGGGCCGGGACGAGGGTAGAAAGACTCGAATAAGTCGCTCAATCAGTCGTCCTCGCAGGCAAGGC
>CAZBKV010000016.1:0-15786 GCA_964492575.1 uncultured Verrucomicrobiota bacterium
GACTTCGAAAAAGCCACGGTCGACTACGACAGCTCCCGAGGTGAAGAAGCCTTGCGCGTGTTTGAGGAAGGGAAAGAACCGCAGACATTGAGGTTGGACTGGCCGGATCCGGACGGCTACGTCGGTGAGTTGCGTCACATGCTGGAGTGTATTGCCAATGGCCGGCCGCCCAGTGTGGTGACCGGGGAAGACGGTTTGCGGGCCGTACAGATTTGTGAGGCAGAGGAACAGTCCGCAAAAACCGGCCAACCGGTCCGGATTGAGTAATCGCTGCGTATCGGAAGGCTCGATCCATCGAAAAACATAGAGATGGGGCCGAGGAAACCGTTCGGCTCCATTTGATTTTTTTCAAAATCCGGGCACCATTGCGGCGTGGGAGGAGTCAATGGGCAGTTTGTGACGATCTTGAATGCCGTGCTCCCGGTCTTCCTTGTGATCGGGAGTGGATTTGTTTTGCGTCGATGGGATTGGCTGACGCCACAGACCGATCAGGGCTTGTTGCGGTTGGTCATCAACCTATTGATTCCTTGTCTGATCTTTGATTCCCTGCTGGGAAACGAAGCCCTGCGTTCTGCAGAGAATGTCTTTCTGCCTCCCCTGATCGGGTTCAGCTCGATTGCCCTTGGGGCATTGGCGGGTTGGATCGTTGGGCGTTGGATCCCTTCCAATCATCCCAAAACCCGGGCTACCTTCGCCTTTTGCGTTGCCATCTACAATTACGGCTATGTTCCGATTCCGCTGGTGATGTCACTGTTCGATCGAGGCACGTTGGGGGTGTTGTTTGTGCATAACTTGGGGGTGGAGACGGCGTTTTGGAGTTTTGCCAGTCTGTTGTTGGCGGGGGAGAACCTTCGTGTGGGGTTTCGAAAGATCCTGAACGCCCCGTTAATGGCGATCCTGGGGACTTTGGCATGGAATGCCACGATTGGACCGGAAGTGGTTCCGAGCTTCTTCCGGAATGCAGCGCATATGCTGGGGCAATGCGCGATTCCCCTTGGAATGCTCCTGATTGGGGCTACGATCGCCGACCAGTTACGGGTCTTTCAAAGTGGACCCAAGATTCGCATCGCGACTGCAGCGGTCTTGCTTCGATTGGGAGTGCTTCCGCTGGTCGGAATTACGGCGGCGCTCTTTCTCCCGGTTTCTGTGGAGCTGAAGCGTGTGATGATTGTGCAAGCGGCAATGCCGGCGGCGGTGTTTCCGATTGTGCTGGCACGGCATTATCATGGGGATACCGGCACGGCCTTGACGGTGGTTCTCACGACCTCAGCGTTGAGTTTCGTTACGATTCCCCTGTGGCTTCGGTTGGGGATGTTTCTTGTAGGAGGTTTATGAGCTAGGGGGCTTCCTGCAAAAGGAAGAGAGGGGGCTTTTGCAGCGGCTTTGGGTAGGCTACCGAAGGGGAGCAAGGCAATGAACACAGCCTTACCGTGCTCGTAAAGAGCGCAGAGAAAAGAAAAGATTGGAAAAAGAACAGCTGCCGAACGGTCGGAGGAGTTTCAAGACCCTGTTGGTACGAAGGATGTGCTTTTAGATAGAGGTTGCTCTCTTGCGTTCGTCTTCTTCTTTCAACGGTTTGGGCTGAGCGGCTTCTTTGGCGTAACGGCCCATCTTCCAAGTGAGGTACGAACCGGTCAGGTTCCGAGCTTTGTAGCCGCGTTGTTGAAGGATTCGGGTCGCATAGTAAGAGCGATTCCCGCTTCGACAGATGACAATAATCTCCATGTCTTTGGGAATATCGTCCAGACGATCGCGCAGGTGCTGAAGCGGGATATGGAGGGCTCCGGGTATATGGCCGGATTTCCATTCTGTGGCGGTCCGTACATCCAGTAAGGCTTGTGTCGAGCGATCCAGATTATCCACTTCGTCCCATTGGGCGAGCTGGACGCGGCCTTGTAAGACGTTCTGGGCAATCATTCCAGCTACGTTGACCGGATCTTTGGGAGCCCCAAACGGTGGAGCATAGCCCAGTTCCAGTTCGACTAAGTCATCAGCGGTCATTCCGGCCATCAGGGCCGTGGCAAAGACGTCGATTCGTTTGTCGATCCCGGATTTTCCGACAATCTGGGCGCCTAAGAGTCGACCGTTTCCAGAATGGAAAAGCACCTTCATGTGCAGGGTAGAAGCGCCGGGGTAGTATTCCGCATGATTCAAAGGATGGAGATGGACGGCAAAGTAAGGAATGCCGACCTCTTTTAGGCGTTTTTCAGAGGCACCGGTGCAGCCGGCCACACAATCAAAGACGCGAACAATCGAGGTCCCAATGACCCCTCGAAAGACACTGGACCGACCGAAGATGTTGTCGGCCGCAACGCGGGCCTGACGAACGGCCGGACCTGCAAGGGGTAAGAGGGTCCATTGTCCGGTGACCAGGTCTTTGACTTCGACTGCGTCCCCCACTGCCCAGATGTTGGGGTCGGAGGTCTGCATGTGTTCATTGACACGGATGCCCCCCAACTCTCCGATTTCTAAACCGGCTTGTTCGGCCAAACCGACTTCTGGTTTGACACCCATTGCCAGAATGACGATGTCGGCAGGGATCCGACGTCCACTTTTGAGTACGGCCACGGAGGCAGCCGCAGATTCATCCAGGGAAGGCTCATCAAAGGCCATGACCGGATCGTTTAGGTAGACCGTAATCCCGCGTTTTTCCAAGGTAGAGAGGATCCAGGCGGCCATCTCTGGATCCATGGGAGGAAAGACCTGCGGCAGGGCTTCCACGAGGGTGACGTTGAGTCCTCGTCCCAACAGTTGTTCCACCATTTCCAGACCGATGAACCCCCCACCGACGATCAGAGCGGTCTGAGCTCGGCAATGTCGGATCCATCGATCGATTGTTTCTACATCCGGAATCGTCCGGACCACAAAATGCCCTTTATGATGGAGGTTGGGGATTGGAGGTTGGATCGGAGCAGCGCCGGGAGAAAGAATGAGGGCGTCGTAGCTCTCTTCGTATTCTCGGTCATTCTCCAGATCACGAACACGAACGGTCCGGGCTTGTCGGTCGATTCCAATCACTTCGGATCGAACCCGGACATCAAGGCGATAACGCTCCCATAGCGACTCCGGAGTCTGAACTAAAAGTTCTTCCCGATCCGGAATCTCCCCACCAATGTAATAAGGAAGTCCACAATTGGCATACGAAACATATGGCCCGCGTTCAAAGAGGATAATCTCAGCCTCTTCTGATAACCGACGCGCACGGGTTGCGGCACTGGCCCCTCCCGCCACACCTCCCACAATGACAAGCTTTTTCCTCTGCATAGGACTTGCCTGATTCAATGAGTGTGTCGATCTTTCCAGCGGGTCCGGATCGCTTCGTGTAGCTTTTTCCGAAACTGTTCCGGAAGTTGAATCGGCCGACCTTGCCGATAAATCGCAATCGTCTTTCGTAATGTATCTACAACGATTTGGCAAGGCTTACATTGCCGTAAATGTTCCTCAATCGCTTGACAGATCTGCGAGTCGAATGTCCCGTCCAACAGCTCATTCAGATGCTGGAGGAGCTCATCGCAGTTCGTGAAATGCCGCGATTCAGTTGATGGTTGATCCGGTGTCATGGCATGCACACTCCTTTTGAAGGATCCCTGAACCGGTTAAAGGGTTACATCAGATTCCGCCTTTCATCCTCGATCTCCTCCCAATCGGGAATCTCTTCCTCTAAATCTTCTTCCTCTTCCTCATCTTCTTCAATTTGTCGTCGGACCCGCTTGGAGATCTTGGGGCGAATAAATCCATAGATGAGGTAAGAGATAAAGACAGCGGGAAGGATTAGAGGAAGGACTTTTTCTCGAAGGATGAAGATAAGACCGACAAAGAGAAGGGAGATCACCAGGATCGTAAACGGTTTCCGTGTGCGCAAATTCAGGTTCTTAAAAGAAGGGTAGGGGACCTCGCTGATCATCATCCAAGAAAGGAAGAGGAGCAGGACCGGAAGGACGTAGCGCCAATTCCCCCGTGGGAAGTTTCGGTCGTCTAACCACATCAGGAAGAGGGTGAGGGAAGCGACCAGGCCGGCTGCGGCTGGAATGGGGAACCCAATAAAGTCCTTGGTTCCCGTTTTCCCGCTACTGGCCAGACAGTTGAATCGAGCCAACCGCAAAGCCCCGCACATTAGATAAATAGAAGCGATAAACCAACCTAGCTCCTGATGGTGTACGAACACATCCCGCAGCACAATTCGGTGGACCAGAAACGCCGGGGCTACGCCGAAGGAGATCAGATCTGCCAGCGAATCAAACTCTCGGCCAAATGCGCTTTCCACCCCACCCCAACGGGCAATCCGACCATCCAGAAGATCAAAAATGCAGGCCAGAAGGATGAAAAGAAGGGCCTGTCGGATGGAATGATTGAAGGTGGGAGAACCGACTTGGGCCTCTACGATCTTCGTCAAAGCGACAAAACCGCAAAACAGATTCGCTCCGGTGAGTAGATTCGGCAAAAAGTAAAGCTTTAATTGCCGATTCAGCGGCTTAGGAGGTCTTGAGGAGCCGTTGCGACAGTGTGGCGGTAAGGAAGCTCGATTACTGTTTCGATTGTTCCTTCGCATGATCTTTCGATTTTTGAGCTACAATCGTTACGCCACCTCGGACCCGTGCCCCTTGCGCAACCGTCAACTCCCATGATGGAGGAAAGAATAATTCCACTCGGCTGCCAAGTCGAATCATTCCGATTCGATCCCCTGGGGCCACTTCTTCGCCGATCTGGACCCAACACTCGATTCGTCGGGCAATCAACCCGGCAATCAAACGAACCCAAATCCGTTCGCCGGGATGATCCAGCGGTTCGAGCCCGATCCAAAGCTGTTCATTCAAATCCGCCGATTCCAGTCGTAAGGCGTTTCCGAAGGCCCCCGGTCGATACTTCGTTTCCACGACTCGGGCCCGACAAGGGGCGTACTGCACATGCACATCAAAAACCGACATGAAGATCGAGACCCGTTTCCAAGGGCCGGGACTCGGCGGACCTTGTTCGGTTTCTCCCACCCAATCCGCTTTCCCACAGGCCGGGGCCAACAGCAAGTTCGGATCCGTAGGCGGTCGAATTCGTGGATCCCGAAAGAATAGAAGACAATACAGACTAAACAGGACCCACAACGCAATCAGACAGCCTGCCCCTGCTAAAATTAATCCCCCCAACAAATGGGCCATTCCGGCTCCAAACAGCATCAATAAGACCAGGAAGAGTGACCAGAAGATCAACCGCCATGCGGTCTGTCGTGCTCTTCCAGTGTTCTTGGGCTGTGATGAACAATTCATTCTTTTCTCCTTCTTTTTGATCGAAGGAGAGAGCCCTCTTTTTCCCTATAGGGGCAGCGTCTTCAAAGGGACCCGGGTTTCTACGGTCCGGCCGGAACCAGTTCTACCTGCGCGAACCGTTCCAGCAGATCCAAGGTCTTCTCTGTCAAAAGCTCCTGATAGATTTCGTGAATCCCGCCGGTCTCCTGGAGTTGACGCATGAACTTGTCCGGCCGCATCTTGTAAACCGAAGCCAACCGAAATACCCGCCCCACTAGCTCGTCCTGGCTGACCTTAATCCCCTCTTTTTCTGCGATGCGATTGAGGATGAATCGAAGTTTGACCCGATCCTGAGCACTTCGGCTGGCCAGGGTATAGATTTCGTCTTTCCGGGCATTAATCTGTTCTTTGGTCATCCCCCGTTGAGTCTGTTCGCTGACGATGTTGTAAACCAGCTCACGGGTTTCGTAATTAACCAGGGTCTCCGGGAGCTCAAAACTGACCCGGCCCAGCAAGGTGGAGATGATCTGGTCACGGATCTGGCGTTTCTTTCGAGTCTCCAGCTCCCGTTCCAGGTCCTCAATCACCCGACTCCGTAGTTCCTCTAACGATTCCACGCCGTAGGATTTGGCAAATTGGTCGTTTAGTTCGGGGAGGACCTTCTCTTTGATATCGACCACTTCCACTTCAAAGGTAATTTGCTGATCGGCCAATTCCTGCGTGGGATAATCCCCAGGCACACGTACCTGGATGGTTCGTTTTTCTTTCCGCTGGACCCCTGCCAGTTGCTGGGAAAAACCGGGAAACGGTTCATCATCCCCGATCCGAATCCATGCCTCTTCATAGGAGTCCAGCCACTTTTCACTAGGGGCCAGTTCACTGACCGGCTTGCCCTCGATGGTTCCTTTGAAATTGACGACCACAAAGTCCCCTTCCTGGGCCGGACGGTCCACAACGTCCTTATACATCGCACGATCTTCTTGAAGGACGCGCATGGCCCGATCTATGTCGGCCTCCGTCACCTTCCGGTCCTCTACCCGCACATTAATATTCTTATAATCCGGCAACTCGAACTCCGGATGAATCTCTAACACAGCGGTATAACTAAATGCCTTTCCAGGTTCGAGCGGACCGCCCGGTTCGATCTCTTCCCGAGTCAACTGCCGCATCCCCTCATGCTTTAAAACCTCCTGAAGGGTCTGGCGGGTCAACTCTTTCTTGGTATCCTCGAGGATGTCTTCCCGGAAGTTTCGTTCAATCAACTGACGAGGCGCCTTGCCAGGACGGAATCCCGGAATCCGAGCCCGTTTAGTGTACTCCTTAACAATCCGGTTGTATACCTCATCAACCCGTTCCGGTTCCACTTCCACGTGGATGATGCGCTTGCATCCGCCAGCAGCCTCCACCGTCGCCTTAACGCCTCGAGGACCACTCTGTTGTTGCTGTTGTTGTTCTGCGTGCTCCATCTCCTCTTATTCTCCGTTGTTCCAAACGTTCACCCCAAAAGCCCAACCCTACGTTGCTCCCCAACGGCCGTCAAGATTCCCTCTACCCTCCATCCTAATTTTCATCTTCCCTTCTTGCAGCCCGGCGAAGTCGGTCATGTAACGCCAGCCATTGAACCCCTTCCGGTGGAGGTTCGACCACAATCGCTTGTGCTCCGGCTTCATCACTCTCATGAAACAACGCATATAGCCGGGCGGCATAAGCCACCGGTTCGGCCGGCATCACCACCCATCGCAACGGTCGCCATCGTCCCGGCCATTGCTGCAGGGCCAAGACTACGGTCCGTTCCGGTTCAAGACCTTCTTTTCGAAGGCGATCGGCCAACCTTTCCGCATCATCCCATTTCCATAGCAATACCCGTGCCCGAGGAGCGTAATGGCGGGGCATCTGGCCGGGACTGCGAAAAGCCGTGTCTCGTTCTCCGATTTCTCCTCTGCGGTTCCCAATGCGAACCTCTTCCCCTAACACCGCAGCGATCGACTCCGGATCGATCATCCCCGGTCGGAGAATCGTAACCGGATCGGTCATCAGATCCACGACCGTCGATTCAATCCCCACCGGACAAGGTCCCCCATCCACAATGGCATCGATCCGATCTCCCAGGGTTCGAAGGACGTGTTCGGCGCGGGTGGGTGAGACGGCCGTGCTTGGGTTGGCACTGGGAGCCGCCAGGGGAAATCCGCATTTCCGGATAATGGCCTCGGTGATAGGCTGCCGCGGCCAACGAATTCCTACTGTGGATCCTCCAGCGGTGACGATCGGCGGAATTCGTTCGCTACGGGGGAGGATCATGGTTAGTGGACCTGGCCAAAAGGCTTGAGCTAACCGCTGGGCTCGGGAGGGCCAGTCCCCGACACATTCCAACGCCATCGAGAGCCCGGCGATATGCACGATGATAGGATTGGTGGGAGGGCGTTGTTTGGCCTGAAAGATCCGTCCTACGGCTTGGGAATCCCACGCGTTGGCCGCCAATCCATAAACCGTCTCAGTCGGAACGGCCACCAGACCGCCCCGACGCAGAATCCGGACCGCTCGTTCAATCGATCGAGCTAGGGATTCTGGGTCCGAGGTTTGTAAAATTTCCGCCCGATTCAACGGCCTTTGTTTGGGTCCTGCATCGTATCCCTCCACAATGAGCATTTTACCCAACCGGCAAGACTCGCCAAATGTTCCGTTTTCGTGTAAACAAACTATAGAGATGCTCAAGCGTTGGACCGAACAGATTCAGGCAGGTCGAGATCTGCCCGTCGAAGCCATCGAAGAAATCGTGGCCGCCTTGACGAATCCGGATCTCGAGGCGGTCGAAAAGGCTGCTTTCTTGGTGGCTTTGCATGAAAAAGGGGAGACCCCCGAAGAGATTGCGGCCTTTGCGCAACAATTGCGACGACGGGCGGTTCAGCTTCCGTACCGGAAAGGGGAGACTCCTTTGCAGGTTCTGGATGTGGTGGGGACCGGTGGGGATCGATTAGGCACGTTGAATTTCTCCACAGCGGCAGCTTTGGTGGCGGCGGCTGCGGGAGTTCCGGTCGCCAAGCACGGAAATCGGGCGATTACGTCGCAGGCTGGCAGTGCCGATGTGTTGGAAGCGTTGGAAATCCCGATCGACCTTTCCCCGGAACAGGTTTTGGAAGCGATTCGACAGGTCGGGTTCGCTTTCCTTTTTGCCCCGGCATTTCACCCTGCCTTTCGGCATGTGGCGGCGGCTCGAAAACTCTGTGCGGAGCAGGGACATCGGACGTTGTTCAATTACCTTGGCCCGTTGCTGAATCCGGCGGAACCGTCCTGGATGGTTTTGGGGGTCCCGGAACCGCGATGGTGTGAGCCGATGGCACAGGTCCTGCGGAAGTTGGGAGTCCAGCGGGCCCTGGTCGTTTGTGGAGAAGTTCCGGAAGAGCTCGGAGCCCCTTCCCGATACATGGATGAGCTTTCTGTGGTTGGGGATACCTGGATAGCGGAGTTTCATTTGGATAGCGAGATCAGCTTTAATCGGCTTGAAAAAAGTTTTCTACCCAGGAGCAAAGGAGATTGGAAAGATCTGTTGGGTCGGGATCCAGCCTATAATGCTGCGGTGTTGCGAGATGTATTGGAGGGACGGGATCGTTCGATCCGACGAGCCGCCGTGCTTTTAAACGCAGGGGCCGCTCTGTTTGTGTCAGGACGAGCCGGCTCGATCCTCGAAGGCTGGGAACGAGCGGCTTTTCTCATCGATTCGGGCACCGTGGCGGAGAAACTCGCCGAATTGAGCGCGTTTCCCTCAAGGTCTTCTTAGCCTTTCTGTGTTCGAAAACCCTTTCATTGCGGTGGAGAGGATTTAGGAGCAAGGTTTAAAGCGCTATGCCGATACCGATTTTGACGATCGAACAGATGCGACAGTGGGAACAGGCCACCTGGGCAGCCGGAAAGAATGAATGGGCCGTAATCGAACAGGTGGGGGAACGGCTTTCTCGACGGTTGCTCCAACGGACTCGCCCCGGGGCTCGGATCCTGATTGTCTCCGGTCGAGGTCATAACGGAGAGGATGCCCGCGCGATTACCCCTCACTTGAAGGAAAGAGAGGTTCGACTGGTTCAGATCAACGATCCTTCCCGAGACCTGGGCTCATTAGAGCGGGGATTGGGTTGGAATCCAGATTGGATTGTGGACGGCTTGTTCGGCATCGGGTTGAATCGGCCGTTGGACGAGGCATGGCAGACCTGTATCCAGCGGATCAATGCTTCTCGGGCCTCCGTGTTGTCTGTGGATGTGCCGAGCGGATTCAATGCAGCCACGGGGGAAGTCATGGGGGCAGCAATTCAGGCCACCTTGACGGTGACGGTCGGGGCTCCCAAGGTCGGATTGCTGGCGCCGGAGGCCTGGCGTTGGACGGGGGTGTTGGATGTGGAGCCGGACATCGGGTTGATCTTCCCTTGCCCGGTCTCTTCGGATCAACAATGGACGTTGCCGGAAGATTTTGCAGGATTTCCTCCTCCGCGACCATTGAATGCGCATAAGGGGTATTTTGGGCATTTGGTGATTGTCGCCGGATCGGTAGGGTATCATGGGGCTTCGGTTTTGGCCGCGCGGGGAGCCCAACGTGCCCAGCCTGGCTTAGTCAGCCTCTGGACCATGCCCGAGACGTATGTGCCCGTGGCCGCCCAGCTTCAAGCCGTGATGGTCCATCCCTGGGAAGGCGAAACCCCGAACTGGCCGGAACGGACCTCGGCTTTCCTGTTTGGTCCTGGTTTGGCTGCAGTTCCGAAAGATCATCCGATGCGACGTGTGTTTCGGGAGATCTGGGAGACGGCCCCGGTTCCTGTGATCGTGGATGCCAGTGCGCTGGATTGGGTGCCGGAAGGAGAGTTTTCCTCGGAGGCATTACGGGTCATCACGCCTCATCCTGGGGAAGCGGCCCGGATGCTTCAAACCGAGGTGAGCAAGATCCAGCAGGATCGTCCGGCGGCCGTCCGAGAGCTTTCTCGGCGGTTCGGTGGCTGTTGGGTAGTGCTGAAAGGTCGGCTTACGTTGATTGGACGGGCGGAAGGACCGATCTTCTGGAATCCGACCGGCAATCCTTATCTGGCTCAGGGTGGTGCCGGAGACGTACTGGCCGGATACCTGGCGGGTTGGTTGGCGCAGCCGGAGATTGCTCAAAAGGATGCCGAACGGGCCATCCGTTTTGCCGTATGGGAACACGGTGCGGCGGCGGATCGCCTGATGACTTCTCCCCGCCCCTGGACCCCGGAGGATCTAATCCTCGAGCTAGGGAAGCGGTAGCGGGGACTTATTCCAGGCATCCGTCAAACAACCGTCCCAAGAAAAAGGAATTTTAGGTAGAGCATGCTGTTCTCAGCGCGCCGATATAGAAAAATAGAAGGATCTTTTTCGGACAACCGCTACTTTTCTTGCCCTTTAGGTCAGAAATTTGACAGATGGCTTTTGTTTTATGAGTCTTTTTGTAGAATAAAAAGCAGGCCGTCTGTTTCTTTACGGCCTGCGTGAGAAAGGAATTTCTCGTTGTAAGCTTTTAATTTATAACTCGGGCAGTTTCCAAGGAGCTCGGTAAATCTTGCTTACCAAGGTCTCGGCCGCAGGATCATCAATAATCCGTTCGGCTTTCGGATCCCACCGGATGGTGTGCCCGGTACGCACTGCAATGTTTCCTAGATGACAAACGGTTGCCGACCGATGCCCAATGGCTACATCGGCAATCGGCAGCTTCCGACTCTTAATGCAATCGAACCAGTTCAAGATATGGTTCTTACTTTCGTAAAGATGGACCTCGTTCGGGCCCAAGGGTTCTTTGAGGACCTCCGGCACGGTGCATTCCAGTTTTCCGCGGGTGACGTAGATCAACCCATCCTGCCCCTCAAACGTCACTCCCATTCGATGGCTTTGTCCGCAGAGGACAGTGACGCCGTTGGGATATTTGTAGGTGATTTCAAACCAGGAAGGAACCTCGTATCGACCCAGCGGATCGTATTCATAACGGGCGGAGATTTCCACTGGCCCACTCTGATCCATTCCCAGTGCCCATTGGACGATATCCAGGTGGTGAGCGCCCCAGTTTGTTAGCTGCCCACCCGAGTAATCCCAGAAGAATCGGAAGTAATAATGGACCCGATGTTTGTTATAGGGGCGCCACGGGGCCGGTCCCAGCCAGAAGTTATAATCCAACTCCGGCGGCGGCGGGCCGTCCGGCACCGGAGGCTCACGGGTCCAATTCACCCCCGGTAAGCCTACGCGAATCATCCGAATCTTTCCAATTCGACCGGATCGGACATATTCACAGGCTCGACGGAAGCGGCTGTCCGAGCGTTGTTGACTTCCGACCTGGACGATCCGGTTATATTTCCGAGCCGCTTTGATCATCGCCCACCCCTCATGAATCGTGAGGGTCATGGGCTTCTCCACATAGACATCCTTGCCGGCCATACACGCATAAATCACCGGCAACGCATGCCAATGATCCGGAGTTGCAACCACGACCGCATCAATCTCTTTGTTCTCCAGCAGCTTTCGGAAGTCTCCGTAGGTCTGGACCTCGACCCCCGTAAGCCGTTGAATGAGCTTCTTTGCCGCCGCAAGATGGTTTTTATCCACGTCGCATACCGCAATCACATGCTTCCGCATATACGGATGGGCCATTAAGCCACGGCCTCGTCCTCCTGCTCCAATGAACCCGACTCGAATGAGTTCATTGGGGGATTCGCCGGTGGCTGCCTTCACTTTGTTCAAAAACAGATTGGGTGCCGCAGTCATCATCGCCACTCCGGCTATCCCGGTCTGCTTCAAAAACTCTCGCCTGGGAATTGTCGATTTCTCTTTCATAGTTCTACCTCCTTACCCTGCAAAGGAGCCAGCCGTCAATCGAATTATACCCGTCCCCTCCTGACAATTGGCTTAACTCCAAGAACGAATTTCCGGCCATAAGGCTTCCAAGTCCGGATCTCGTAGGGCCACATCTCGAATCAATTCCCGTGAGCTCCGAGCCACCGCCTTCTGCAGCCAATCCCGTGCCTCATCCAGCCGTCCTAACCGACAGGCATAACAGGCCAAGTTGTACGGAATCACTCATTCCTGTGGAAAACGGTCTGCCGCCGGAATCAATCGCTCCAATGCCTCCTTCGTCCTCCCCAATTCATGGAGGGCATACGACCGCTGCGACCAACCTCCCGGATGATCCGGAAACCGCTCAATCCATTCCTCCGCCATTTGAAGGGCTTCCTCCCAACGACCTTGCCGTCCTAATGCTTCCCACGCCAGCCGATAGAATTCCACCGTCCCTCGCCCTGCCGAAGGAATCGATTCCAACTCCCGCCAGGCTTCCTCCGGCAAGCCGAGCATCAACCATCCTTCCGCTGCCTCGATCTGCTTTTTATACTCCTCCATCGTCTGAAGAATTGGATTCGGTCATCGGAACCTCACCGATCCAAACCATGCAAATCATGCCTATGCACACGACATTCGTCATGCAGAAACAAAAGAAAGGTGTCCCTAGCTGGGTTTCCCAACGTAAAGGGTCTCTTTGTTGGAGGGTAACATTAGGTCTTTTTCTCTTCCTCCTTTCGGTTAAATCTTATTCTGCTGCTTCCTCTTCCCAAGCCGGCTCTATCCCAAACTTTGCCTCCAAGATCCCCCGAATTGTCCGGATCCTTTCTCAACCTGCCTATGCCCATGCCCGATGGGGGATCGAAGTTCGGACCGCCACAGGAAACCACCTCCTTTTTGCTACCAATGCCACCCAGCTCTTTATCCCGGCTTCCAACACGAAAATCTTCACCGCTGCCCTCGCATGGGACCGACTCGGTCCTAATTATCGGATCCGTACCTCCCTCTACGCCCCGAATCTCCCCACACCTGCCGGTGTGTTGCAAGGCCCGCTTCGACTCTACGGCCGTGGGGATCCCTCTTGGTGTGCTTTTTACCTTGGGAATAACGATCCCCAAACCCTGCTCCACCCTATCATCGCCCTCCTTCAACGATTAAAGATTCATCGCATAGAAGGGGATCTTATCCTGGATGCGACCTTCTTTCACGGCCCACCCTATGGAGCCGGATGGGCCTGGGACGATCTCAGCCAATCCTATGCCCCTCCGGTCACCGCGCTTCTCTATGCCGAAAATACCGCGACCGTCACAATCCGCCCAGGAAACCAAGTTGGGGCCCCGGTCCAAATCACCTGTCAACCCTCGGAAGCGGGGTTTGTTTTCCAATCCGAAGCCCGAACGATTCGTCCAGCTAAAACCGACGGCTGGATTCAATGGCAACGGCTACCTGGAAGTCCAATCCTTCGAATCCGGGGCCAACTCCCCCTTCATGGCTCTCCTCAGACCTTTCACGTCACTGTGGCCGATCCGCTGCAACGGTTAGGCAAAGACTTGGCCGCCGTACTGCGGGAGGCTGGCATCCAATGGACCGGAACGGTTCGCGTTCGGACGGATCCTCTTGGTGCGGGTCTCTCGACGATGGAAGGGAAGTGGATCGAAATCGGACGCATTGAATCTCCACCCCTTGCCGATCTACTCCACCGAATGCTCACGGAATCGCACAACCTTACCGCCCAGGCCTTGTTCCTCCATCTCGGCGCTTGTTCTCCCCAACTGGGTGGCGCTACTACGGAAGAAAATGCCGTGCGGGCTCTACGGAAACTGCTCCGACGACTTCATGTCCCTCTGGATCAGGTCCAGATTGTTGAAGGGACGGGGCTGAGCCGACGGAACTTGGTCAGTCCCCATGCTGTAGCTGAACTGTTATGGCAAATGATTCGCCGACCGAACGGCGATCGGTGGATCCATCTTTTTCCGCGATTGGGTTGGGAAGGGACGTTAAGGCATCGTGGTCGGGGATCTGCAGCGGTGGGGCGTTGTTGGGCCAAAAGCGGTTACTTAAAAAATCACTATGCCCTATCCGGATATCTCAAAACCCGGCAAGGACAACTTCTCATATTCTCGATTTTTCTTAATAACTTCATCCGCTCCCCTAGTCTCTCTACCTCACCTACTGCGGACATCGACCGAATTGTCTCCATTCTTGCCGAATAGTTTCCTTTTTGTGCCGGAACTACTGATTCAAAAGTTGACAATTCCAACCGACCTTCTACTTTCGGCATATGGAAGAGGTCCGTACAACCTATCAAAGGTCAAAACCATTCAACCCCTGCCTTCGGCCGCAAACCCCCGAAGACCAAATCCCTGGCTTGCAACGTGAAATCCTGCAGCTGAAGGAAAAGCTCAACGCTGTTATTTTAGCGCATAACTATCAAGTTCCGGAAATCCAAGACATTGCCGATTATGTAGGGGATTCGTTGGTCCTTGCACGCCAAGCGGCGGCTACGAAGGCCGATGTTATTGTGTTCTGTGGAGTCTATTTCATGGCAGAAACCGCGAAAATCCTCAATCCCAATCGTCTTGTCTTAATTCCTGACAAAGAAGCGGGCTGTTCCTTGGTAGACGATTGCCCGGTCGAAAAGCTCGCCAAAGCCCAGGCCTCCAATCCCAACTATTACACGATCGCTTACATCAACAGCAGTGCAGCGGTCAAGGCACGCAGCGACATTATCTGCACCAGTGGGAACGCAGATCGGGTCGTGGCCGCAGCCCCGAAAGATCGGGATCTACTTTTTGTGCCGGACGCCAACCTCGGCCGTTGGGCAATGCAAAAGACCGGCCGAAAGATGACCTTGTGGGACGGATCCTGTCATGTTCATTGCCGATGGACGGCTGAGGATATCCAAAAGATCCGGGCTCGATATCCTGACGCCGTAGTGGTGGCTCATCCTGAATGCACTGCGGAAGTCCTTGCGTTAGCTGATGAGGTCTGTTCGACCGAAGGAATGATTCGGTTCGCCCAACGAACCCCCGCAAAGAAAATCATCGTCGTCACCGAATCGGGTATGACCTATCGGCTTCAGAAAGAATTTCCGGACAAAATCTTTATCCCTGCTCCTACAGCTCATATGCAATGTAACGAATGTGAATACATGAAACAAAATACATTGAAGAAATTATACGAATGCATGGTCACTCAACATCCGGCCATTGAACTGCCCCCTGAAATCATAGAACAAGCTCGTCGTCCTATTGAACGAATGCTTGCTTTGTAACGGACCGATGATTTTGAACTCTAATCCACGTCAATCAACGGCCTTGGTCCTGAAGGAGAACCATTTACAGCAGCACCTGCTCTTTCTTTTTGAGCCTAAAGGTTGTCCGAAAAGGTCTATCTTGGCGCGTTGGGGACAACGCGCCCTACCCATAACCTTCCGGATACCATCTGAAAAGGTAGGGCGGTTTGTCCTCAAACCGCCGCATGAAATTCCATTTTCCCTTTTCTCCGGCGCGCTGAGGACAGCGCGTCCTACCTTTCAATTCCCCCTTTCGAGTGCTCATGGGCAGGTAGGGCGGCCTGTCCCAGGCCGCCGCAAAAGATTGATTTTTCTCTCCCGGCACGTTGTAGGGATAGCGCGCCCTACCTTCCGATTCCCTTTCGAACGCCCAGTAGTAGGGCGGCTTGTCCTCAAGCCGCCGCAAGAAATTCCTTCCTTTGCACCCGTTGCGGCCATGCC
>CAZBKV010000017.1:0-15596 GCA_964492575.1 uncultured Verrucomicrobiota bacterium
TTTTACCTGGATCTCCGGAATCGGCAGCGGCTCACGACCGTTCTTTTGAATCAAAAACGACAGAGCAGGATAGACCCCTTCCAAATCTGCTCCCGGAAGGTTCATGCCTCGCGGTTTCCAGGCCCCGATCCCCAGGAACACCGCATCGTACTCATGATACAGTTGAGCCAAGGGGACATCCTTCCCTACTCGAACCCCGAAGCGAAACTGGACCCCTCGTTTTTGAATCACCTCCACTCGTCGCTCGACGACGCATTTCTCCAACTTGAACGCCGGGATCCCGTCCAACAACAACCCTCCAGCATTCTGATGGGCTTCGTACACCACCACCTCATACCCACGCTTAGCCAACTCATCCGCACAAGCCAATCCCGCCGGCCCTGCACCGACCACTGCTACCCGCATCCCGTTCGGAAGAACCGGCCGCGCATCAATCAACCCATGTTGAAAGGCATAATCGACCAAAAACCGTTCCACCGAACCAATCGCCACCGGTTCCACCCCCTTGCTATTCAAGATACATGCCCCTTCACAAAGTCGATCCTGAGGACAAATCCGCCCGCAGATCTCCGGCATGTTACTCGTCGAACAAGCCAAGACCGCCGCCTCAAAAAATCGACCCTCTGCAGTCAGCAGCATCCACTCCGGAATCCGATTGTGCAGGGGGCAGGCAGCCCGACAAAGAGGCTCCGGGCAGTTCAGGCATCGCTGGGCCTGCGCCATGACAGTCTGCAGATCATAGGACCCATAAATCTCCCGAAAATCCTGGATCCGATCCTTCGGTTTTCGCTTTGGCGGTAAAGTGTAAGGAATCTCCAACCAAGCGTGTGGAGAAGGACAGGTCTTTTGGGCCTTGTCTTGAGATTCCATGGTTTCTGCGTTCTTTCCCCTTTCGTTCATAGATCTTCCGACTCGCTCCTCTTTTGCCTATTCTAACACCTCCAGAGGTTCCTGCCGAACAAACCTCTCTATCCATCCTACGACCGTCTCAATCCACTGTGGATGATCATTGAGAGGAGGAACAAGTGCAAACGTTTCCCCTCCGGCCTCTAGAAAGACCCGACGGCCTTCTTGTCCGATTTCTTTTATTGTCTCCAGACAATCAGTGACAAACGAAGGGCAACAGACGATAAGACGTCGAACTCCAGTTTGGGCCAGACGCCGAAGTTCGGCAAACGTCTCTGGTTGAAGCCATCGGTCGCGACCGAGTCGGGATTGGAAAGCGATGGACCAACGGGGGATGGAAGCCAGTTGAGTGAAGTGACGGGCGAGTTGGAGACACTGATGGCGATAGCAGAAGTGCCGTACTTCCTCCGGTGGAGCCTCACAACAATTTGGGACCCGAAGACAATACCGACCGGTCGGATCGCTCTTCCGGAGATGCCGCAGCGGTACCCCATGAAAACTAAACAGCCAATGATCCCAGGATTGCTCCAAATACGGACGTGCTACGGCCAAAAGGACCTTCAGATAGTCAGGATCTCGATAGAACGGGGCAAGAAAGGTGACTTTCAGATCAGGCGCCACGCGGGGAAGAATCCGTCGAAGAAAAGTTCGGATCGATCCCCACGTCGGCTGAGCATACTGAGGAAACAGCGGAAGGACCAAGCAGTGACGAACCCCTTGGGCGGTCAACTTCTGCAAGGCTTCCGCAAGAGAAGGTCGGCCGTAACGCATGCCAAGGACGACGGGAACGGAAACCTTCTCTTGGACCTTCGCCACAAAGCGGCGGCTGATTACCTGAAGCGGAAAGCCTTCCTGGGCCCAAATCCGCCGATACGCCTCGGCTACACGTGGAACTCGACGGGGCAGGATCCATCCATAAACCAGAGCCGCCCGCACAGGCCGCGGAAGATCCAGGATCATTGGATCCATTAAAAATTGGGCCAGATAACGCCGTACCGCTGCCGGTTCCGGACTCTCCGGCGATCCGGTGTTAATTAACAAAACTGCCTTCATCCTCCTTCTGACTCGGCCGAGTCGAAGTAGATCTCATCTTTCCTCCATTGGCAAAGACGTTTCTTTTTGACTTTCCTCAGTCCCCTGTATGATAGAGACGGCCACAAAATGGGTAACCAAAACAGCAGAAAAGAAAAAATGGAACCAGGGATTACCTATCGACCGATCGGACAAATTCATACACCCTTTACAGATCCAAAAGGAATGCCCATTCAACCGGCCGGTGCACGGGATGTAGAAGGCCGAGTGGAAGTCTTCCCAGAATTCCGAGCAGGGTTAATCGACCTGGAAGGATTTTCTCACCTCATTCTCCTCTACCATTTCCACCGATCAAAGGGCTATACCCTAGAGGTCGTACCGTATATGGATTCCAAGACCCGTGGAGTGTTCGCCACACGGGC
This sequence comes from uncultured Verrucomicrobiota bacterium, assembly GCA_964492575.1. GTDB lineage: Bacteria > Verrucomicrobiota > Verrucomicrobiia > Limisphaerales > CAZBKV01 > CAZBKV01. Next base: position 2,361 of record CAZBKV010000017.1, read on the forward strand.
CCCTCGTCGTCCTAACCCAATCGGCCTCTCCGTAGTCCGATTGGATCGAATCGAAGATGGAATTTTATTCGTTCGGGACGTAGACATCCTGGACGGCACCCCCCTGCTGGACATCAAACCGTATGTACCGGAATTCGATTCTCCGATTCCTCCAATCCGAATCGGTTGGCTTGCGGAGCATCGACATCGAGCGGCTTCCCATCGTGCCGACGGCCGGTTTGCCTAAGTCTCCAACCTATTCTCCATTGCCGTAGCCCTCCGTTTTAAACCACACTCTTGACGAGCGTAGCGATAGCGGCGTTCGAATTTCAGCTTAACTTCCGAAGCCTGGTAGTTACCGTCGTGAGACAGTCGATTTTTCCGGATGAGCTCCGGCACTTAGAGAAACCCCTTCTAACCCCACCCAAAAACAATTATCCCCTACCATCCTGTACACTGTTTCAACTCGTTTAAACTTTGGCGTCTGCCAAATTTCTGCCCCCAAAGGGACAAGAAAAAGTAGGGCGGCCTGTCCCTAGGCCACCGCAAAGTTTTTCTCCCTTCTTCCGGCGCGCTGAGGACAGCACACCCTACCCTCCCAAAATTTCTACTTTCTGAAATTTTTCATTCGAGGGCGGTGATTTAACTGATACCTAAAACTTTGTTGTATGTCAGCTCCATTGCCTTTATTGGAAGAGAAAGCTAGCTGGAGATCGAAAAGGAAAGAACACAACATACACTTTAAAAGGAACCCATGAATCTGCAAAGAGCGAGAGTTGGCAGTCGATTGGGTTGGATTACGTTTGTCGTAGGTTTACTGGTAGTACAAGCCGTATGCGGAACGGACACCGAACACGTCATCTCTCTTGCAGGGAAGTGGCGGTTTCGGCTCGATCCAGAAGGGATCGGTGTCCAGAAGAGATGGTTTCTTGAGCGGTTTGAAGATTCGGTCGTTTTGCCAGGCACGACGGATACGAATCACAAAGGCATCTTTAAGAACGAGCGCGCGGTAGATCGGCTCTCACGGGTTTGGTACTGGAAGGGGCCGGCATGGTACCAGCGGGATGTAGTGATTCCGGAATCTTGGCGTGGAAAACATATCACGCTGTTTTTGGAACGAAGTAAGACCACGCGCGTTTGGGTTGATGACGTAGATTGTGGAGGAGAAGACACGTTGAGCGCCCCTCAAGTATTTGACCTTACTCACGTACTTACGCCTGGCCGGCATGTGATTACGATCCTGGTTGACAACGCAAAGCTTCCACCTGTGGGTCCTTCCCATGCCGTGGATGAACGGACACAGACAAACTGGAATGGGATCATAGGGCGCATTGAGTTACGAGCTACGGATCCAGTATGGCTGGAAGATATCCAGGTATATCCAGATATAGCCAAAACCCAAGCAGTCGTGCGGATTACGATCGGTAACATCACAGGGAAACCGGTAAAAGGACAGATCACGATCGGTTGTGAAAGCTACAATGTGGCCCAGCCGCATCAGTGGCCGAAACAGTCGTTTCCATTCCAAGCTGTTAGGGAACAAAGCCAGGTCAATTTGACCTATAAGTTTCACAGTCCCGTACCTCTTTGGGATGAATTTCAGCCAGCATTACTTCGCATGCATCTACAATTAGAAGGATCAGCAGGGAACATAAGGTTTCGAGATGACCGCACCGTTCGTTTCGGTATGCGGCATTTCGGCAGAGTTCGAAACCAGTTTGTGATCAATGGACGGCGTGTCTTCCTCCGCGGTCGGACGGATTCATGTATTTATCCGCTTACCGGCTATCCGCCGATGGATAAGGCGGGCTGGCGACGCGTCTTTTCCATCCTTAAGTCTTACGGACTCAATCACTGCCGATTCCATTCTTGGTGCCCTCCAGAGGCAGCCTTTGAAGCAGCAGATGAGTTAGGAATGTATCTGCAAGTCGAGTTGCCTAATAAGCGCAGTAACTTCCGAATCCCTAGCAAAACGAAAACCGAGCCTGCGAATGGTCCGCGTGTCCATGATCCGACGAAGAAGACGCTGTACGAATATGCCAAACGAGAGGGGGAACTCATCCTCAAGGCCTTCGGGAATCATCCCTCGTTTGTCATGTTCACGCTCGGGAATGAGTTGGGACGAACTCGTGGGATGTATGAACTTGTGGCGCACTTTAAGCAGTTAGATAACCGGCATCTTTACGCTCAGGGATCCAACAACATGCACTGGGCACCTAGTCTTGCCGAAGGGGATGATTTCTGGGTCACCGCAAAAACAGCCAAGGACCTACCGGTCCGCGGCTCTTTCTTTGAAGGGGACTATCCTTATGGCCACATTGAACATCGTCCTCCATCCACAATGGTTGATTACAATAACTCAATCAGTGGCGTACCAGTGCCAGTAGTGGCGCATGAGGTAGGTCAATACCAAGTGTTCCCTGATTTTCGTGAGATTCCCCATTACACAGGTGTGACGCGGGCACGGAACTTAGAAATCTTCCGACAACGGCTTAAGCAGGCAGGTATGCTCGATCTGGCAGATGACTTTGTCCGTGCCTCAGGTGCGTTGGCTGTTATTTGCTATCGAGAGGACATCGAAGCCGCGTTACGCACACCGCACTTTGGCGGGTTCCAACTGCTCGATATACAGGACTTCCCAGGCCAGGGCACGGCATTGGTCGGCATTTTGAATGCATTCATGGAGTCTAAAGGGCTTATCACACCTGAACAATGGAGACAATTTTGCTGCGAAACGGTCCCTTTGCTTCGCATGAAGAGATACACTTGGACCACAGACCAGATCTTTACAGGGCTTGTACAGGTGGCGCATTACGGTCCAACTGATCTCGTAGACGCTCAGATAATCTGGACTGTTACAGGGCAAGATGGACACAAGTTTGCTCGCGGAGCCTTTCAACCCATTACCATCAAGCAGGGAAGTGTCACCGCCGTGGATATGGTTGCCGTGCCATTATGGAACGTAAAGGCACCGCAAAAACTTACCATCACCCTGACAATCCGTGGCACGCCTTATCGCAACAGCTATCCGATCTGGGTCTATCCTTCCAACATCGACACCAATGTTCCAGAAGGAATCTTAGTGACTCGCACTCTGGATGCTTCTGCTTTGCAGTATCTACGAAATGGCGGCAAGGTCCTCTTATTCCCACAGCTGGAGAAGCTGAAGCATTGCGTGAAAGGCGCGTTCCAAACCGACTTTTGGTGTTGGCCAATGTTTGCACGGGCAGCCAAACGCCGTGGTATGGAGCCTCCGCCTGGTACGTTAGGGATTCTTTGCGATCCGAATCACCCGGCATTGGCCCGTTTCCCTACCGAGTTTCATAGTAATTGGCAATGGTGGTGGATTGTTAAAAAATCACGGCCAATCATCTTAGATGATACACCGACTGAGTACCGGCCTATTATTCAAGTAATTGACAACTTCGCCCGAAACCACAAGCTGGGTTTATTGTTTGAAACCCGCGTTGGGGCAGGAAAACTTTTAGTCTGCGCAAGCGATCTACCGGCACTTCAAGATCATCCTGAAGCACGTCAGCTCATGCACAGTCTCCTGCAGTATATGGACTCACCATTATTTGCTCCGAAGCAGGAACTGGATGTTCAACTCCTGAAGACGTTGCTGAATCCGTAACCGAAGCGATGGTAAGCGATGGAACAATAGGGGCCAAAAGCAGTCAAAAAAGAGCCACAGGCTGAGGGAAATAGAATTCCTCCAAAACCCACCCTTTTACGATGGTGGTGATATGACTTTCGGAGGCGCTGCTGAAAGAAGGCCCATTCTGTGGCCACGGTCTGAGAAGCGTGGAACGGGAAAGAAAAGAATGTGTTTTCCCGTTTTTAGACAGGGTCCAGCTATGATAGGAGAGGCTTTGGAAGGGGCTTAACTTTCGGATTGGTCGGGAGAGTTTTGTTTTTCGATTTCCTCGAGGATTTGTAAGACGCGGGTACCTTTTTCGACGGAATGATCCAAGACAAATCGGAGATGAGGGGCACGACGGAGGACAAGCGTATGAGCCAGGATGTCTTGGAGATGACGCCGGTAGCGGTTTAGTTCTTTCCAGGTTCGTTCTTGGACTTCCGGGTTACCGTAAATTCCTACGTAAGCTGTTGCAATCCGCAGATCCCCGGAAAGGACCACCTCGTGGACAGTAATCATCCCCAGATCCGGAGCATCCCCAAATTCCCGAATTAGAATTTGCCCCAACTCCCGTTTCAATAACTCACCGAGTCGTTGATGGCGTCTGGATCGCATGGGGTCCTCCTTTTGGTTGCTCCGGAAAGGAGGGGCACTGCCCTACTTCCGGCATTCGTTTCCTGTTTTTGATTCGGCTTCCCGAGGTTCCGGACCTCGGTCTATTTCGTTTGTTCGATGGTATAGCTTTGGATGATGTCGCCTTCCTCAAAATCACTGAATCCTTCCAGCCGAATACCGCATTCCATTCCGGCCCGCACCTCCGGGACATCTTCCTTCAAGTGCCGCAGGCTGGCCAAGTTACCATCAAAGAGAACCTGTCCATCTCGAATGACCCGCGCCTTGCTGTTGCGGAGGATCTTGCCGGTCCGCACTTCACATCCGGCCACCGTTCCGACCTTACTCAGGTGGAAGATCTGGCGAACCAACGCCTCGCCGTGAACGACTTCACGGAACTCAGGCTCAACCAAGGCCTGCATGGCCTGTTTCACCTCATCGATGAGGTGGTAAATGATGGAGTAGACCTTGATCTGGACTCCTTCCTGTTTGGCCAGTTGTGCGGCAGCCGAGTCGACCTTGACGTTGAAGCCGATCACCACCGCATCGGAAGCCGAGGCCAGCAGGACGTCGTTTTCGCTGATGCTGCCCACACCGGTCGAGACGATCTCCAAGGAGACCTCTTCGGATTCGATCTTGCGTAAGGCATCCGCAACCGCCTGCGCCGTACCCTGGGTATCGGCCTTGATGACCAGCCGAAGCACTTTGCGCGATTCTTCCTCGACAACACGCAACAGCTCGGCCACTCCACGGGGTCGGCGCACCCCAGCGGCGGCCTTCTTTTCTTCCAATTCCTCCATTCGTTCTTCGGCGATTTCGCGAGCGGTCCGCTCGTTTTCGACGACCTGGAACTCTGCACCCGGTTCGGGGGCACCGTTCAAGCCCAATACCTTCACCGCAATCGAAGGACCGGCTTCTTTGACTCGATTTCCCCAGTCGTCGATCAGGGCCCGAACTTTGCCGTAGTAAGGGCCGCAAACGACCGCATCCCCCAACCGAAGCGTTCCGGTCTGAACCAGGAAAGTCGCCGTCGGCCCGGCTTTCTCGATCGCAGATTCTAGGACCCGACCTTTGGCTTTGCGGTTCGGATTCGCCTTCAGATCCAACATCTCGGCTTGAAGAAGGATCATTTCCAACAAGGTATCAATGCCCTGTTTTTTCAGAGCCGAGATGTCGACAAAGATCGTGTCCCCACCCCACTCGTCCGGAACCAAACCAAGCTGCTGAAGTTGAGTTCGCACCATCATCGGATTGGCATTGGGATGGTCGATCTTATTAACGGCGACGATGATCGGAACCCCTGCCGCCTTCGCATGCTGGATCGCCTCCTCGGTCTGGGGCATCACCCCGTCATCCGCCGCGACCACTAGAACAACAATATCCGTCACGTTCGCCCCACGAGCCCACATGGCCGTAAAGGCCTCATGGCCCGGCGTGTCAATGAAGGTGATCTGAGCCTTTTGATTCTTCTTTTCCGGATGGGGAATCGTAATGGTGTAAGCTCCGATGTGTTGGGTGATCTGGCCAGCCTCCGTCGCCACGATGTTCGATTGCCGGATGGCATCCAACAACGTGGTCTTTCCATGGTCGACATGGCCCATGATGGTGACGACCGGTGGCCGCGGTTTTAGATCTTCGGGTTTGTCTTCCTCGTCGGTAATCAAAGGACGACGGGCCGCCACAGCCACCGGCGATTGGGTCTTATCCCCACGTCGTTCGAGACGGAATCGTTTCTTGTACTTCGCACAGAGACGGCGGGCTACTTCCGGGTCTTCGATAGCTTGATTGACCGTGATGAAATAGCCCCATTCCATCAAATCGGCGATGATCTGGAACGGCTTCTTGCCCAGAGCCGCAGCCAGATCTCGCACAATAATCGGCGGCCGCATCACCACCTCTCCTTCGGTCAAGGTCTCCGGAGGTGGCATTGGCGGCAGAGAAGGTTTCTTCGGTGGAGTACTAGGACGAGGTTGAGGCCGAGCCGCCTGCCCTTTCGCCTGTTTTTTCTCGGCCTTCGCCTTAGCCTTTTCGGCTTTGGCCTTGGCCTTCTTTTCCTTCTTCTCCTTACGTTTCTTAGCGCGAGATCGTTCAGCCTCGCGTTTGGGCGTAGGCCGAACGAACTTGGAGACATCAATAAAACCGACCTTCGTTACGATCTGCGACTCCGCCTTTTCCTCCTTTTCTTCTTTCTCAACCGGAGGTTTAGATGGGGATTCTTTGGCTGGTTGGGCTTGAGGGGCTGGCTTTTCCACAACAGGTTGGGCCGAGGAAGTTTGCGGTTCTGCTTGCACCGGTTTTGCGGCCGTCATAGTCGGCTCCTCCTCTTTTTTCCCATTAGACGGGGCTGGAGAAACCGAAGGGGGCTGGGCTTCGGAAGAAGGTTTGACTTCCTGGGCTGGAGGAGTCGTCGGAGGTTCGGCAGGTTGAGAGAGGGGTTGTGTAGTGGAAGGGACGGAAGTTGCAGCAGAAATCGGCGGCGGTTGAGATGGTGGCGTTGCAGGAGCGGATTGAGGTGGTGTGCTAGGGGCAGGTTGCGAAGGCGGAGGCTGTGGGGTAACAGCCGGAACGTTCTCAGATTGAGGAGGTGGTTGGGAAGGTGGCATAGAGGGGGTAGACGGAGTTTTCGGTTGCATAGCAGTGGTGGGAGGGGAAACGGTCGCTTTAGCGGGGGGTTCCTCCATTGTCCTCGGCGCTGGAGAAGCGGCGGCAGGCTCTTCCGGTTCGATGGCAGAACCCACCTGTTCGGCCTGTTGCTTTTCTCCTTCGGTGGGAGCCGTTTGCCCCAGTTCTTTACGGATCTGATTTTCCAGATCCTCAGCGGTGATCTTATCGATCGTGTTAGCCGGACTCTCCACCTTTAGGCCCAGCTGTTGAGCCTTTTGCAAAACTTGCTTGCTCGGAATCCCGAGTTTCTTGGCGATTTGATAAATGCGAACAGGCATAGACTTTTTTGTTATTTTCTAATCACGCTGTTGTTTTGGAAAGTCTTTCGACAAAGTTTTATCTACGAAGAAGCCGAAGAGGATGGTTCCGAGGAGGCCGTCTCCGGGGTGTCTTGTTGTTGAGTCGGTGCCGGTTCTGCTTTCTCAACCTCTTCCCTGCCGGTCGGATGAATCACGATCATCCGACGTTGGGCCTCATCTCGGGCTGCTTGAAGGATTTGAGCCGCCTGGTCGCCAATCCCAGGCACCGCGGCCAGGTCCTCCTCCTCACTCTCCAGCAACTGCTGGAGCGTCAAAAACCCATGATGGACCAGGATATCGGCCTGCTGTCGGGTGATCCCCGGAATCTGGGCCAGGTTTTCGATCGCTTGTTCCACTTGCTCCTCGAAAGCCGGCACATGTTCTTCTTCTGGCTGGATCTCCACCTGCCAGCCGGTCAGGATCGTAGCCAGTCGAGCGTTTTGGCCGCGTTTTCCAATGGCTTGGGGGAGTTGTTGACGCGGCACGATGGCCCGTACCCGATGCGATTCCTCATCTACTTCCACCCGAATCGGAACCGCAGGGGAAAGGGCCTTCGCAACAAACTCGGCGATGTCCGGGCTCCATTCGACCACGTCGATTTTCTCTTCGTTCAATTCTCGGACGATGTTTCGAACCCGTGTTCCTCGAATCCCGACGCAAGCTCCTACCGGATCGACCCGCGGATCATGCGAGTAGACCGCGATCTTGGTTCGATGTCCGGGCTCTCGGGCAATGGCCTTGATCTCGATCGTTCCATCGGCCACCTCGGCCACTTCTAGTTGGAAGAGCCGAATGATAAACCGCGGATCGGCTCGGGAAAGGGTGATGACCGGCCCGCGTTTGGTATGTTCGACGGCCTTGATATAGGCCCGGATTTTATCGTTCTTTTGGTACTTCTCCGTAGGAACCCGTTCTTCTTGTGGTAGGATGGCCTCGACTTGTTCTTCGTCCAGGTAAACGACAATATTCCCTTTCTCAAACCCGCGAATGGTGCCTCGAACGATATCTCCAACCCGACCCTTAAATTCTTGCAGGATCCGTTCCTGTTCCACCCGCCGGAGATGATTGAGTAGAACCTGTCGCGTATGTTGGGCGGCAATGCGGCCAAAATTAGCCGGGGTCACCTCTACCTCCACCTCATCTCCTACCTGAGCATCCGGTTTGATCTGCCGGGCTTGAGATAGAGAAATTTGGTCATGACGAGATACGACCCGTTCGGCAACGATCAAACGGGCATAGGCATGGACCTCTCCCGTTTTGGGATCGATCGAACAACGAAGATGACGCGCAGGTCCCACCGCCTTCCGTGCCGCGGCCATCAGCGACTCCTCGATCGCCCGAATCAGTCGCTCCCGCGGCACTTTCCGCTCTCGTTCTAGGTATTCTAATATTGCCAAAAGTTCTTGGTTCATAAACCGCTTCCGTCTGTTCGTACTTCTTGAATAACAAAAAAGCCGGAAGTTATTGGCCCCCCCGACTCACACCTTAGCCGTTCCGGCTCTTAAAACCTCATTTATACTCTTAGCATATCGGTGAAACGCCCACCGTCAACCCACCTCTCTAAAAAGACGTCTCCCAAGCCGATTTTCTTCATTCCTCTTTCCTCCTTCTCAATAATTCCCCGACCTTTTCCTGCCCGTCCCAAAATGGCAAAATGAGACGGACCACGTCAGAAAGAAAAAACACGCTGGAAAGATGCCGGCAAACCTTACACCAGAATTCGAAAAAGCCGAGCAACGCTACCGGGAAGCCAAAACAGACGAGGAACGTCTGGAAGCCCTCCGCCTGATGCTGGCCACAATCCCGAAACATAAAGGGACCGAAAAGATGCAGGCGGAGATCAAACGGAAGATCAGCCTTCTCAAAAAAGCCGCTGCGAAGAAAAGCGGTCCTGCCCACGGCCCCGATCCGTTTCAACTGCCCCGCTGTGGCCTCCCTCGAGCCATCCTTATCGGTCCGCCGAATGTCGGGAAAAGCAGTCTCCTTTCGGTCACGACGCATGCCCCGGCCAAAATCGGGGATTATCCTTATACCACCCAGCTCCCTCAGCCCGGAATCTGGGAATGGAACCAGGCACGCATCGAACTGGTAGATACCCCACCGGTCGACGAAGGCCATATCCCGGCCGGACTTCTAGGTACCATCCGTTCCTCCGACCTTGTCTGTCTGGTTGTGGACGGTGCTGGGGATCCACTAGGCCAGCTCGAAATGATGACCCAACTCCTAACCGATCGGGGTCTGGTCCTCCGATCCCTTCCTCGAGATCAATGGGTGGAAGATCCCCAACGGGATAAACCTACGGTAATCGCAGTCAATCGGGTTGACCTCGCAGGACCGGAGGTAGTTCCCACCCTGGAGGAGTTATTTGGCAGACAGTGGAAATTCTGCGGGGTTAGCGCCGTTACGGCAGAAGGATTGGAAGCGTGGTTCCAAACCATGTGGACCTTGCTGGCGATGATCCGGGTCTATTCCAAACAACCCGGCAAGGAACCGGATCGGGAACGACCGTTTCTCCTTCCCCGCGGGGCAACGGTGGCGGACCTGGCAGAGGAGATTCATCGGGACCTGGCTCGGTCAATGCGTTTTGCCCGTATTTGGGGTAACGGCCATTTCCCCGGCCAAATGGTTCCGCGAGAGGAGGTTTTGCAGGATGGCGACGTGGTGGAAATTCATGAGTGATCCCTTCTCCTCTGTCTGATCTTCGCGAAAACGCTTTTCAGCCTCTTTCTTCCCCCCCCGACATTCGTGCTTGTCCAATTCCGATTTTGGTCGTAGCACACTGTTTTGTTATGAGGAAAGCAGGTAAACTCGTATTGGTCTGTGCCTCAGTCCTCTGGATCGTTCCTGCTACCGTCCAGGCAGGAAAACTCAACCAGCCCCCTCCCGGCTTCATCGCTCTCTTCAACGGGAAGGATCTGAGCGGTTGGTGGGGATGCGGCACAGAAGATCCACGGAAATGGATGGCCTTGCCGCCGGATAAGCTGGCAGAAAAGAAGCGCAAGAGCCTGGAAGACATCCGCAAACATTGGCACGTGGAAAACGGCATCCTGGCCAACGACGGTCATGGCCTGTACCTGACCACCGATCGCTATTTCCGCGACTTCGAGCTTCTGGTGGATTATAAGACCGTTCCGAAGGCCGACAGCGGCATTTATCTCAAAGGATGCCCGCAGGTCCAAATCTGGGACTACACGAAGGAGGGTGGCAAATGGGCCCTGGGAGCCAACAAAGGATCCGGTGGGTTATGGAACAACCGCCCCGGTTCTCCGGGGAAAGACCCGATCCAATTTGCCGACAAACCGTTCGGTCAATGGAATCACTTCCGAATCGTCCAGGTCGGTTCCCGCACGTGGGTCTGGCTTAACGGAAAGCTGGTGGTCAATGGTGCGATTATGGAGAATTACTTTGATCCAAAACGCCAGCTTCCGATTCCGCCCGAAGGCCCGATCCAGCTCCAAACCCATGGCGGGAAGATCTGGTGGCGAAACATCTTCATCCGGGAAATCGGCCCTGAGGAAGCCATCCGCTGGCTCCGGGGCCCCCATGACCCGCCAGGATTCAAACCCGTCTTTAACGGTAAAGACTTCACCGGCTGGGCCGGGCCGGTTCAAAATTATGTGGTCACCAACGGAGTGATCATGTGTAAACCCCACGCCGGCGGAACCATCTATACCAAAGAGCAGTTCTGCGACTTCATCGCCCGCCTGGAATTCAAACTCCCTCCAGGCGGCAACAATGGCCTTGCCATCCGCTATCCTGGGTATGGAGATACCGCCTACGTCGGAATGTGTGAGATCCAAATCCTGGACGACTATGCCCCCCGTTATGCTCACCTAGATCCCAGACAATACTGCGGCTCTATTTACGGCATGGTGCCGGCCCACCGAGGTTACCTCCGTCCGGCCGGACAGTGGAACTACATGGAAGTAACTGTGATCGGTCCGAAGATTAAGGTCGAGCTCAACGGAACCGTCATCGTCAATGCCGACGTCAGCAAGGTCAAAGAGTTCATGCACGGCCGACCTCATCCAGGCAGAAACCGCCGATGCGGCCACTTCGGGTTTGCCGGGCACAGCAGCCCGGTCATGTTCCGCAACATCTCGATCAAACGACTCGATCCGGATCCATGATCCAGTTCGCATGCCTTGCTAAATCTTAGATCGAAGGACTTTTCCTTCACCTCCTCACGGGCATCCTTCCTACAGAGGATGCCCGTTTGTTTTTCTTCGCCCACAAAAATCCGCTAAGATAAGAACTGACAAAAGAAACCGAAGGGCGATTTGCGATGGGCACAACGAAACTCAGTGGGGCCACCGTTTGTATCGTGGAGGACGACCTCCTCCTCAGCAAACAGGTTCAGGCCGTTCTGGAAGAGCAAGGGATGGACGTATACCGCGTCGGGACCATGGAAGAAGCCCGGCGGTTGTTGGAAAAGGAGCCTTTTGACTTTGTCCTGCTGGACATTCGTTTGCCGGACGGCAACGGGCTGGATCTACTTCGGAAGGATATCATCCCTCCCGACACCATCACCGTCGTCATGACCGCAGAAAACCAGGTCGAAACCGCAGTGGAAGCCATGCGAATTGGAGCGGCCGATTACCTCTCCAAGCCCTTTAATCCGATGGAACTGCCTTTGGTCCTTCGACGGGCCTTAACCGCAAAACGAGCCTCCCGCGAGCGCGAATACGTCCAAACCGGTAAACCGGAAGAAGATGAATTCATCTTCGGCCCCTCCATGGAATCTGTCCGACGTCAATTGGAGCGGATTGTTGCCGCTGATCGTCGTGTCATCGGTACCCCACCCCCAGTCGTCCTAGTCGGAGAAACCGGAACCGGAAAAACTTCCCTCGCTCGTTGGATTCATGCCCATGGACCTCGTGCCGGAAAGCCGTTCTTGGAGATCAATTGCGCGACGCTTCCCGAAAACCTGGCCGAATCCGAACTCTTCGGCCACGAACGCGGCGCCTTCACCGATGCTCGCACCCGACGCATGGGACTCTTTGAGGCAGCCGACGGAGGCACCCTCTTTCTCGATGAGCTCCCTAGCCTGAGTCTCTCCCTTCAGGCCAAGTTACTCACCGCCATCGAAGAGGGACAAATTCGTCGACTCGGTAGCACCCGCACCATCCCCGTCGATGTCCGCCTCATCGTGGCGAGTCAACGTCCCTTCCAAGAACTAGTCGCTCAAGGCAAACTTCGGGAGGATCTCTACCACCGTCTGAACCTTTTCCAAATCACCCTTCCCCCACTCCGAGAACGTGGGGAGGAAATCCTTTTGCTGGCCGAACGTTTTATCCAAAAGATCTGCGCCAAATACCGCCTTCCGCCCAAACGAATCAGTCCCCGCGGCCGGGAACGCCTCCTCCGCTATCCCTGGCCGGGCAATGTCCGGGAATTGCTTCATGAAATCGAACGGACGATCGTCTTTACCGAATCGGAAGAGCTGGAGTTTGAACAACTTCCGGTCCCGGCTATCGAACCGACTCCCCAACCTTCCAGCCCTGAACTTGCCGAGTCCTCCTCCGAAACCGACTGGTTCAATCCCCGCTTCGTTTTCCCTCCCAGTGGATTCTCCCTGGAAGCGGCTATTCAACGTCTGATCCGCCACGCTTTGAATCAGACCGGGGGGAATGTCTCCGCCGCGGCCCGTCTCTTGGGGGTGTCTCGAGACTACGTACGCTACCGACTCGGACTCAAAAAATCCACCTCTCCATCCCAGGCAGAGAAAGAATCCTAGAACTTGTCCGAAAAAAAAAATCGGCCGGAGCGTTTAAAGGCAAGGCTTTTGAGGAGAGAAAACATTGAATGAAAGGCAGGATCGCTGCGGATAGAAGGATAGAGAAAAGGGATTTTGCGGCGGCTTGAGGACAAGCCGCCCTACCGGCCCCTGGGCATTCGAAAGGGAATTTGAAAGGTAGGGCGCGCTGTCCCCAGCGCGCCGGGGAAAAGGGGAAATGAAATTTCATGCGGCGGTTTGGGGACAAACCGCCCTACCTTACCTTGGCATCCGAAAGCCATGTTGTGGTAGGGCGCGTTGTCCCC
>CAZBKV010000018.1:0-1366 GCA_964492575.1 uncultured Verrucomicrobiota bacterium
GCCAGCTCTTCATCTAATAAGGTAGGAACTTGATTCATAAAACAGAAAAGAGAAGACGCTAAAGCTCCATAGTCCTTATTTTGGGCAGAGATTCCAATGGTAGGATCTAAAGCATCGGCATACGCTTCATTGCCTAGAAGCATATAAAGTTGGGAGAGACGGCCTGCGGCCAAGAGCAAAGCCAAGTTTACATTCGGATCGTTGAAGCCGCTGTAAATACTCAACTTTTTAGCCTTTTCTAATACGGTCTGATAGATGGAAATCAAACCGTTTTGATTCAGGGCATCCAGATTCAGAGGAACATCCCCTCGATAAGGCGGACCTGCCTGAGCAATCATATCCTGTGCCGTCAAAAGTCCCAGTTCAAATTGATGGATCCGTTGTTCAAAGGGATTGATGGCTTTCATGACGCGCTTAATCCACCCTTCTGCCAAAGCCGGAGGAGTCCAACCGCTCCAATCTTCTCCGATTACAGCTTTTACGGTCTCATCCGCCGCTCGATAGCGGCACCGAATCCAATGATCGGAAAGTCCAAAGATCCCTGAATCTCCAATAGTGATGCGATCCAGACCTACTCCGGTAGCGTAATGAATCCAATTCTCTGGTTCCACCCCTGACGCATATTGCCATTCAAATTCATACAACTCCGGATGACCGGCGAAGTCTGCCGTATAACGGAGATTGACTCGCTCATCTAACGGATTGGGAGAAAGGATGAGATCTAGTTTTCCTACATATTTTGGATTATCTACCCGGATGATTTTTACATCAATAGGATCTCCAGGATCCACCATATTTTTATTTGTACTATTGTTAAAAACAAGAGTCACATATCCTATCCCTTTGGCCATACCGGCCGATAGGGCCAATGAATCAAACGGAGTCCAATCATTTTCTATTACTACAGGGGTCTCTGGCAAAGACTGGACTGCCTTCTTCCAAGTATCGTCCGCTCCTGGCAGGTTCAGAAGACGTTGTTTTTCTTCCGCAGAGAGGAGATTAAGGCGGAGATAATTATATCGGGCGTCGGTAAGCTGCACGTATTGACCGATTAGTTGTAATTTCTCCCCTGGTGGCGCAAACGGATTAAAGTAAAGACGCGATCGAAGATCGGGCGGCAGATCTGAGAACATTGTATATCCAGTCACCGGATCAATATAAGTGTGCATAGCAGGTGGGACTTTCGGAAGATCTGCCGTACGAGCTACAGTCGGATCAATCAACACTACGCTAGGCGTATTGCTTAAAACAAGAGATTGTTGATAGAGAATGGCTACGCTCTTTTGACCCCGAATAGAAGGGAGGCCATTCCGTGCCTCAATAAGGGTACTTACGGTGTTTAAAATGGGCACCTCCGTGGGCCAAG
>CAZBKV010000018.1:1452-8231 GCA_964492575.1 uncultured Verrucomicrobiota bacterium
TGTGAAAGGAATAGGTTCTCCCCGAATATCTGGATTCAGCCAGGGAATATGGGCCCCTACCGGTGGAGGATCTCCTAGAGAGACAACCCGCACATTTCCAGAATCTCTATAAACCCGATAGGTAGAGGGGAAGTCAAAACCATCGAGTACAGGATAATAAAACCGCATCGTAACGGTAATAGGCTCCCCATGATCCCCGGCGCGGTAAGCCCAGATATTGTTCTTTCGATCTCGCCAAGCTTTTGGATGGTCCGAAAACTCGCTATCAAATCGATTTTCTGGACAATGAGAAGGGCTCATCAGAGAGATTGGGATAGGCGGTTGAATCATTTTTCCTGCCGTAAGGTCTCGATGGAACTGATATAGCTGATTAGTTTGGACGACTTGGAAGACCGCCATCGCAGGACGATTTTCATGATCTATATCTGTATATTGAACTAAGACATAGGGCTCGGAAGAGTAATTTGTATTCAAATCATTTCGTAATGCGTAGACCCGATCTCCCACTACAAAGGCATGTTCTTCGTTAGGATTATACCCAGGCAGGGTAGGATCATTTTGGTAATAAACCACAGGATTTTTCCCCTCAAAACTCATACCCGGATTTAACCACGGAATCCCAGGGCTAACTCGCTCCGCTCCATGGTTGATCACCATATTTGCGTACATACTCCAATCGGTAAATTCGGCCGTCGTTGGCTCATCAATGTCGAAATAGTAATAAGCCCGTAGATCAGGATCTTTCCGAGAAACCCACACATAAATGTTTTGCCGAATTTCCTCTGCCGAACGGGCCTTACTCCAAATTCGAATCTCATCGATTTTTCCTTGGAAAAAGTCTGTGTTGAGATATCCAGGAGCTCGCATTCCAATCGTAAGCAATCCTGGAGTAAAGGCGGTTGCTCCAACGGCGATCCGAAGACTATCAATTTGATCTTTCTGGTAAGCAGCCCTGTTCCGTGCTCCAAAACCAAATCGCCATTGAGGACGGGGATCCCATTGGGGAAGAGAGATCCATCCGGTAGAATGGCCGTTCCCGTATTGAACTCGAACTTGATACGTCCCCTCCTCTTCGGGCTTTTGACGGACTTCCACGCTTGCATAATTCCACTGATCAAAAGGCTGAGGAGCAATATCTTTGGCTAAGAGCTGATCGTCTAGGTAAACCTCGACACGATCCGGTCCATTTCCATCATAAGTTAAGAAACAGATTCGCAGTCCTGATCCTGTTCCAGTTTCTCCAAAGGATTGATTTTCTAAGTCCCCGTAACAGAAGCTAAAACCATCTCCTCCGGTCTTGGGGGAACCTGTTTCAATATAATATTTCCAAGTAGCCGAAAAGCATTTCGGGCCAGAAATTCCTTGAGGCATATCAAAAATCAAGGAACCTTGACGGTTAGGTTCGTTCGGAACCAGGGTGATGGCAAAGGCGTTGGTATCCCAAAATGCGTCTCCCAAAAGATTGGCATTAAAAGGCAAACTGTTAAAAGTGGTATCGACTACTGTAGGAGGAGCGGAAGCCTGGGGTAGGTCATATGAACCGGCTGGGAGTCCGTTGATATAAAAGGAGAGCCCACAGGTTCCGGGGGTATGAGTTACAGCCACATGGCTCCACTGATTGGAGGGAACTTCATTGGTGGAATAATACCATTTGTTGAGTTGGATATCATAATAAGCCAATCGATTGCTTCGAATCTGGAACGTGTATTCATCCGCTCCTTTTGAAAGGATGGTAAGCGGATGGTTGGTAAGGAGGGGGTAAACCCAACATTCTAAAGTAAAGGTCTCCCCAAGCCGAAGGCTGGGGGAATCCTGAGCAGTGAGATAGGCTCCTTTCTTTTCAAACAGAAGACAGCCCGAGGTTTCTGTTTCCAAAGCGGCTGATTCATTTCCCAGACCACTGGCAAGAACGATTTGCATGGGTTCGACCGGCCATACTGCTTTATAGCGATTTACTTCACAAGGCCAATAAATAGGTGAAGGAAGATCTGGAATGCGACTTCGCCGAGACCACCAAACTTCTAAGATTCCTGTGTTGACTGGGAAAATTTGGGAAAGGGGAGGAGGATTGGCATAGGCAGCAGGATAGTGATAAAGATTTGGATTATAGAAATCGGATGTGTCCCGTTGAATACGTATATAACCAGGCCATTCTTTGTAAAGAATAGCAATATCTTTTGATACATAAAGTGGGGCACCATGGGATTCCCAATTTAAATTCCCATAAAACTGGGCCACGAGTGGAGGTTTAGAGATTAGATTGGCAGTACTTCGTCCCTTTCCTTCGTCAAACGAAAAATGAGCAATAAGAAATCGATAAAATTGGTGGTCTTTAGATAAAGGACGATTCATCCAGCGGGCGATCGTTCGAGATGGCAAAGCAAAACTCCAAATTCGAACTTCATCGATTAATCCATCAAACTGATCATCGAGGGATTTTCCTGAGGCTCCAATAATAAGAGGCTCTTGATCACTATTTTCTATTGGAATCCAATTTTGATGGACGGCTCCGGCTGGTTTTCCATTAATATAAAATTGGACGAGCCCAGGGGGGCCTGCTTGGACAGTCACTGCAACATGGGACCATTGATTGGTAGGGACTATCTGGACCGATGCCAAAGAATTTGTGGGGATATCATCGATCCAAAAGCGGAGGTGATTTTCTGGATCCAGGGAGAGGCCGTATCCGGAGGAGCCCTTTTGAAGAATCATGCGCCATTGACCAGCATGGGGATAAATCCAAGCTTCCAAGGTAAGAGCTTTAGAGAGAAACGGAAGGGATTCCCCAGGGTATTCGACGTATCCTCCTTGAAATCGGAGAGAATTTGATTTAGCGAGGATGCGAGGCTCAAGCTCTGAACCAACGTTACAGGACCAGGGATGGAGGTTAAAGTAATTTGTGTCGGTATTCCAGACAGAATGGATGGTTTCAAACCACACTAAATCGTTTGATGTATATCTTAAAAGTGTTAAACCGGGTTGAGTAGTCCAAAAAGCATTTTTTGAAAGAAATGCATGATTCGAAGGGGTTTGGTAGACAACCTTTACATTTAATTCTTTAGGAAAATATACAGGGGGTCCTAAATCGGCTCCTGTCTGGGGATCTCCTCGGACAAAGATCTGTGCATTCGGATTCCAGATCAAATTATAATGATCCATTTCAAATGGCCATAGGACATCCAGCTCGCTCTTCGCCATCCAATAAATCTCCACTTGCCAGGGGGCCTTTGTTTCCCGGATTCCAAAGATCCATCCGTCTTTAGGACCGTTTTTGTGTTGGTAGAGAAAGGTATCAGGGGAATCTTCAGGACCGAACCCCCGCGTGATGTGAGGGGTAAGGCCTTTTAGGCCGTATTTTTGATAGGAAGCAGGTAGAAGGCGGTCTCCCAAGTAAGCTGTTAATTCGGTGACGGTGGGTTCAGAAACCTCGACGACTTCGATGCCAACAAGATGTTCCTTTCCAAATTTATCCTTTGAGGAATAAGTAATTAAGAACTTTCCATGAGTACCAGGATAGGCGTGGAGTCGATTTTGGAAATCCATCCAGACCTGATTAGTGCTTACGATTTGTTGGTTGTAGTAGATAGTAGGTTTAATGGGGGCGGAGGGAAGGCAAACGGTTGGAGCGTTGTAAGGGGGTTCAGTCCAGAACAATCGCACGGGACGTCGCTTTGGTTCATTCGAAATAAGGTAAAGGACTGGATAAAGATTGGTAGAATTTTGCATATGCCATTGGACAAGGATTGCTCCTCGGTCGATTGCAAAGAGGGCATGGGCATAATCGATCCAGACGGCGGCAGGGGCTCCTCCTAGAGTTTGAATTATAGGAGCCTTAGAGAGATTTGCTCCTAGAGGAGCGGGAAGTTGTTCTCCGAATGAATAGTTTGCCTCTTGAGCACCGATTGGCATTCCGAATTGGGAATCGGAGATGCAAAGATTGGCATCTTTGTTATGAGGGGGCTGAGCGGAGGGTAAGACGTTCTCTGGGTAAGGGCAGGAGGGGCCTCCATTATAAAAGACTGTGCTGATTGGGGTAAACTCTGTTTGTTGAGTACTTTGGGGATACCAGATGTTTTGATATTCGGTCAGAACCGACGCACCGAATGTGGAGATGCAAAGACACCATCCTCCCAGAATAAACCGCAGAGTTCTCATTTTCCATCGGTTTGGTAGATTGGAATGATGTTTTATCATTGCTTATTGTCGTCTTTCCGGTTGTATCTTTAAATGATACCGGAGTGAATGGTTTTATTTAATGCCTATAGGACGCCATACTACCCAGCAATTAATAGGGGCGCTTAGTTCCCTGGTCTTCCATACACGGTATTTCTCTCCTTTCGCTACAGGAAATGTGCTCAGAAGCGAACGGTTGCTTCCCGAGGCTCCGGTCATTCCCATTCCCATAATCCAGTGTCCATTTTCATCATAAATCTCCACGTGAATATCGGTCTTATAAGCATGAACTAATAAAAATCCATCCGTATCTGCTGTGTGTACAGGTGCAGTCGATTTAGATTTCGGAAAATCATTGACCGAATATATGCGTTGAGCCTTTCCAAAAATATGACTACTACCAGAAAACTTGATCGGCGAACCTTTAATATTGACCTGCCCGGAAGCGGAAAGCTCTAAATTGTCGTCTCCATCATTCGCGATGCCGATACTGAGAAGGCCGCCTTCCCCACTGTTTTTAGGACGTGAATAAGTTATCCATGCTCTATCTCCGCTTCCTCCCCAAGGATCGTGCGGAAAATCGATTCCATTATGGGCCCCTACAGCAGGACGGAGGGCAGAACCTTTAACTTGCAACTGCCCTTCCACGGTCGCCCCACCACTGATGGAGGCTCCCCCTGTGATATCGACTCCGTTTTGAAAAACGGCTTTCTTCCCGCTGACCTGGATCCCGCTTTGGAAGAAGACATCCCCGTTTTGGACGACCAATCCTCCCTGTGAGACGACGAGCCCACCTCCTGAGATCACTAATCCGTCTTGGAAGGACGAGGATCCGTTCACTTGAATGCCATCGTAGAATTTTGCTTGGCCTTGGGAGACGATCAATCCGTTCTGCATTTGGAAAGGATTCAAAGCTGCTTCGGCGTATTGGGCGTATTGAGCTTGAATGGCGTATCCGGTTGTGAGGATCTGCTGGCGTGGGAAGGCTTCTTTCGGATTGTCTAAGGGTTGTCGATTTTCGTCTTCCAGCACGGTGATACCTAGATAGCGTTGGGGGTTGGGGTCACTAGGTAGGATATGAAGAGCGTCTCGAAGAGAGTTGCATTGAGCTCCTTGGATGGGTGTACCTCCGAGCCCTAAGACTACGTTAAAATGTCCATTTTTTACATAAACACTATAGCGTTCTCCCCAAAGCAGATCTCCTCCATTGGCCTTATTCCAGATGCGAAATTCAATATTATACAGCCCATCTACATAAGTTTTGGTAGCATCAAGAGTTACCAAACGGCCTTGATAATTAATAAGTTCTGGAATCACAATGTTTTCAGTCACCTGGGAGTTGTTAAGGAGGTGATACCCTGTTCGAGGGGTTGTCCGATTTTGAGGAGTGGTCGGATGAGAAGTTTCGGCTCCTTTGCTGTCTGGCAACAAAAGGCTGCAAAGAAGCAGAGCTACTCCTGTCCTGGCGGCCATCTTGGGGATTCGGCTCTTCTGAGTTTTTTGTAGGATGTTATACGCTATCTTTTTCATGGCTATTCTATTATTATTGTTTAATAGAGTGTTGAGTTATTTAAGATCTTTTGTAACCGGAACGACCCTGCAATGGGAATCGATCGAGAAAATCCTTGGAATTGTTCCGTATAGTCTCCGCCTGTAAGGCGGACATTCCACAAGGGGGAATTTGTTTTTTGAGGATCAGAGGCGGAAAACGAAAAAGTCAAACAACGGGTCAACGTCCAAGATTCCACTCCTTCCGGAAGTTCTTGGGATACGCCGTTTTGAATCTTCTTGTTGTCATGAAGAGGGGCAAAGGGATGAACAAAAGGGTTGGTAGGATGATTATAAGGTACCGTGACCGTAACGGTTAGACGATTTGTGCCTCCAAAATGTCCCTGGCAAGGAATAGGATCGACAACGGGAAAATTGGCTGAGCTTATTCGACGAATGGTTAGTTTGGCTTGATTGGTAGCCTGATAAGCTTTTAGGGCAGTTTGGGTGGCGAAAAGGAGAGTAATACTATTTGTTTGAAGAGTTCCAGTTTCGGTATTTGTAGTAATTAAACCTTGTGGATTCTGAACGATATAGACTCGAGGAAGAAGTTTGACATTTCCTTTACTATCCACATGGAAGAGGACTCGGAATGGAAAAGAAGTGACGGTGGGCTCTAAGGTGGCTTCTGTAGAGTCGGTTTTCCAATGTCCTACCTGATTGACCTCCACTATACCGACCCAAAGGCCTGAATAAGGGTCCTTTTCGGCTGCTTGGAGAAAGAGAGTTGGAAGGAGGATTCCAGCAATTGTTAGGAGCTGGAGGAATAGAAAAACCTGAATTCTTATCCTTTGGGAAAATTTGCTCTTCATCTTATCTTATTCGCGCTAAAATTCCGATTGTTTCTTTTACTGTCTGCTGATCTGTAATTTCTAAAAGACCGAGGCGGACCGTATCGGGAGGATCATCCTTCATCTCCCGGGCCAGAAGAATCAGTCGAGGTTTCCAAACCTGTTGAGGTTGGAGGGTTTTCCGAATCTCCGAGGAGAGGGGGTGGAGGACTCGTTGGGGAAGATCTTTTTCGGACCAGATTTTTTCTTCATAGGCAAGGGGGACCA
>CAZBKV010000018.1:8275-14506 GCA_964492575.1 uncultured Verrucomicrobiota bacterium
GGGGGCTGGCTCGGAGGGCCGAAGCCGAAGGACGACTTCTACCGGATGATCTTGAAGATTTTTGATCGTGATGGTTCGCATTGGCACAGAGGGAAGAAAGAGGAGGAACTGACCGAAGTCTAAGGAGATCTGCAAAGGGCCGGTATAGGAGGTGGCCTTCTTGCAGCGGATCCAATAAGCCGTTCCTGGAGAGAGGGGTTCTCTAGCCGGATTCCAGATAGGGGCTGTTTGGCCGTCTTGGAGGATCATTCGAAATTCTCCTCCTTGTGATCGAAGGACAGGAATGGCAGAACAAGGGCGGAAAAAGGATGCAAAGGTTGCTTTTGCGGCCGGCACAGGAAGCCCGCACAGGTTGAGTCGTTTAGGTTGCCACGGATACCGGAAGAGGCGAGGATGTCCTTTTATTCTGCAGGTAAAGGGGGCAACATTTTGACGCACTTTTATCAAGTAAGCTCGATTGGCATGAAGGTTATGAAGGGTTGTCAAAAAGGCCTGGGGATGATCAGGGGGAAGCCAAAGAGACCAGTTTTCATTCGGCGGAAGAAGATGCTTCGGATCGTCTAGGAATTGGATACTTGACTGGAAAGGTTCCCATCCCCACACCGATTCAATCGGAAGAGAGGCGAAAAGGCGATCTGGATCGGAAGGTTCAGGTTCGACACGGAGAAAGACCGCATTCCAACCAGGACGAAGGGTTAGCTCTTGGGTAAGCCATTGAGCATGGACAGAAATCCATACCCCCCACACCGTAAGAAGGAAGATAAAGCAACGTTTTATGCTAGACGCTTGAGAGAAATAAAAGTTCACGACACCATACTTCTTCGGCTGTCTCATCGTTGCATTCCTTAGTTTGGAACAATCGTCTCTCAAATTTTGTATTTAGCAGAAAAACGACGGCCTGGCTATAGAAAATGCCTCCCTAATTCTACGTATTTTTAGGTACGTATTTCCATGTATTAAAAGAGAAAAGATTTTAAAATTGTGAAAGGTTAGGGGATAGAGTAAGGCTAAAGTTGGTGCCGATGTTCTAAAGCGAAACGTAAAAGAGAATAGGGACCTCGAAGATTGAGCTTTTTTGCGATATGAGCCCGATGGGTTTCTACCGTTCGGGGGCTAATGAAGAGAATTTTTCCGATTTCCCGATTGGTTCGGTTTTGAGCGATTAATCGTAAAATGCGCTGTTCGGTAGGGGTTAATTGTTCAAGGCCAGGGATTTGTTTTCGGAGGGTGGTGGCACGGCGTACCCCTTGAAATAAGGCCCCGGCAAGACGAGGACTTGTAAACATTCCTCCCCCCGCTACAGTCTTTACCGCTTCCAACACTTCCTCATAAGAGCTGTCCTTTAAAACATATCCTAAGGCTCCATACGTAAAGGCGGCGGCCACCGTCTCTTCAGATTCATCTGAAGTGAAAATAATAATACTTAGAGAGGATTGAATGTGTTGCAGACGGATAAGGAGTTCTAATCCATTTTGCCCCTTCAAATGAAGATCGGTAATGATAAGATTCGGGGCATGGGTCTGAATCAGAGACCAGGCCTGTTCCACGTTCTCTGCTTCTCCCACGATTTCAAAATAGGGCAGGCCTGTTAAGGCCGCGCGAAGCCCCATCCGTAGGACCGGCTGCGAATCGACAATAAGAATTTGTGTCTTGTGATTTTGCATATGCTTGTCCGGATTAAACCACAGATCTTCCTTTTCAGACAAGCTCGAAGAAGAAACTCAAGTAGCTTGGTTGATCCCTACCCTTAGAAGGATGGAGAAAGGGGGAAGAGGGCTTTGTTCTGGGGTGTGCAAGCAAAGTTTTCCAAGCAACGGAAAACCATGAGTGCTATCGAAAGACATCGAGTCAATGCTTGCCTTCAAAGGGATCCCCTCAGAGGAAAAACAGAGCTTATTCGGAAATTGGAAAAGGATTGGAAAGCAGGAGGATATCCCAACGTGCTTTCCTGGTTCATGTTTCCTGAAGTCTCTTTGTTGAAGATCCTTATTGAGCCTTTTGGGAAAGGCCTGTAGACTGGACTGAAAACGAAACCGACAATCCATAGAGGGCCTATGCAACCACGTGAGGAATATATCAAGAATAATGATTTGCAGAAGGACGATCTGATCGTCATTACCGGTGCCGGTGGGTTTATCGGGGGAAACCTGGTTCGGTATTTTAAGGAGCAGGGGTTTACCCGGATCCGGGCGGTGGATAAGAAACCCCTTCCACAGTGGTATCAGCGGGTTCCAGGGGTGGAATGTCTCTGCCTGGACTTACAGTATGAGGAGAACTGTCGTCGGGCGGTAGAAGGCGCGGCCGAGGTCTATCAACTGGCGGCTGATATGGGAGGGATGGGATTTATTGAGCGGAATCGGGTCCCCTGCTTGCGGAGCGTGTTGATCAACATGCACATGATTGAGTCGGCTTACCGCGCCGGGGTACGGCGATACTTCTTTTCTTCCTCCGCCTGTGTGTACAACGTCGATTTACAGCAGGACCCCAATCCGCGGGCGTTGAAGGAATCGGATGCCTATCCGGCCAAGCCGGAGCGGGGGTATGGATGGGAGAAACTCTATACGGAGCAGGTTTGTCAGGAGTATTGGTATGAGCGGGGACTGAAGACGTTTATCGCCCGGTTTCATAATGTGTACGGTCCGTATGGGACTTGGGATGGGGGTCGGGAGAAGGCGCCGGCCGCGATCTGTCGGAAGGTGATTGATGCGAAGTATACCGGGAAGAATTATATCGAAATCTGGGGAGACGGGACCCAGGCCCGGAGTTACATGTTTATTGAAGACTGTGTTCAAGGCATTGACCGAATTGTCCACTGCGACGATCTCATTGCCACACCGGTCAACCTTGGATCCTCGGAGCTGATTACAGTCAACGAATTGGTCTCCATCGTGGAGGAGATTGCCGGGGTGAAACTGGAGCGGCGGTATCAACTGGATGCCCCTCGAGGTGTGGCGGGCCGGAATAGTGATAATACCTTTATCCGATCCGTTTTGGGATGGGAACCCAGTACACCGTTCCGGGAAGGGATCCGGAAGACGTATGAGTGGATTGAGCAGCAGTATCTGGCCCGGAAACGAGGGGAGCGTGTGGTAGAGTAGGAGATCTAACCTGCGGGAACCTTGTGGAAAGTTGATTTTCGCACGACGGGATCGTTTTCATGCGATCCTGTTTTTTCTTTCGTGAGGTCCTACCGCTGCCTTGCCTACCGCCCCGGCTCGGCACATGATGAAGCCTGATATGGCGCAGGCCGAATTTGTCCATTTACATGTTCACAGTGAGTATTCCCTCCTCGACGGGGCTTGTCGGATTGACAAGCTGGTCGATTACGCTGCTGAGCTGGGGTTTCCGGCTTTGGCGATTACTGATCATGGGGTGTTGTATGGGGCCATCGATTTTTACAAGGCGGCAAAAGCCAAGGGGATCCGGCCAATCATCGGGTGTGAGGTCTACGTAGCTCCTGGCAGTCGCTTTGAAAAGAAGACCCGAGCCGGAGGGAAGGATGTCTACCATCATCTGGTCCTTTTAGCCGAGAACAACACCGGGTATCACAACCTGGTCAAACTCGTTACGGCGGCTCACCTGGAAGGTTTCTACTACAAGCCGCGAATCGATAAGGAAATTCTGCAGGAGTATCGGGAGGGGTTGATTGTCCTGACGGCCTGTTTGGCGGGGGAGATCCCGGAGTTGATCTTGCAAGATCAAGTGAGGAAGGCCTGGGAAGTGGCGGATTGGTTTCGGCAGGTTTTTGGGCCGGATCATTTTTACCTGGAGCTCCAGAATCACGGGTTGAGCGAAGAGGAGAAGGTCAACCGGGAGCTGCTTCGGATGGCCCGCGATTTGGGTCTGGGAGTGGTGGCTACGAACGACGTGCATTACCTTCGCCGGGAGCATTCTCATGCTCATGATTGCCTTCTTTGCATTGGAACGCAGACGACGCTCAAGGATCCCAAACGCCTCCGTTATCCGGAGGGGCAATTTTACCTTCGCTCGGCGGAGGAGATGGCGGAGCTGTTTGCGGAGGTGCCGGATGCGGTGCGACGGACACTGGAGATTGCCGAGCGGTGCCAGGTAGAGTTTGAATTCGGCAAGCTTCGGTATCCGAAGTTTCATCCTCCGGAAGGGAAAACCGACTCCCAGTATTTGCGGGAACTGCTGGTGGAAGGGCTGTATGAGCGGTACCGAATGCGGGTTCACTTAGAGGGAACCCGGTTTGTGGTCGATTCGGTTGAGGATCCCTGGCTCCTACCGTCTCTGGCCAAACGTCGAGACTGGGCGCGCCTGGAAGGCAAGCCGGATCCGGCGAAGAACCACTCGCTTACCGGGCAAGAAATCGAGGCTGCGGTTCGGGAGGTTTTGGAACGGCTGGACCATGAGCTGCGGATCATCGAGCAGATGAATTTCGTGAGTTACTTCCTGATTGTGGATGACTTTGTACGGTATGGGCGGAGTCAAGGGATTTCCTGTGTGGCTCGTGGGAGTGCGGCCGGTTCGTTGGTGACGTATCTTCTGCAGATTTCCAATGTCGATCCGCTGCGGTACGGGTTGCTGTTTGAGCGATTCTTGAATCCGGAGCGAGTGAACCCGCCGGATATTGACATCGACTTTGCGGACGATCGTCGGGAAGAGGTCATCAACTACGTCCGGCGCAAGTACGGGCAGGAATCCGTGGCCCAGATCATCACGTTCGGCACGATGGGTGCCCGGTCGGTGATTCGGGATGTAGGCCGGGTGATGGGGTTGCCGTATGCCAAGTGTGACCGGCTGGCCAAGATGGTCCCCGGCACGATGACCCTTTCCAGGGCGTTAGAGGAATCCCCGATGTTACGGGAGGCCTACGAAACCGATGCGGAAACGCGGGAGCTGATCGACACCGCCCTGATCCTGGAAGATCTGGCCCGTAACAGCTCGGTCCATGCCGCCGGGGTCGTGATTGCCGAGGAACCGTTGCCTAACATCCTTCCGCTTAAACGGGATGAACACGGGGCGATTGTCACCCAATATGCTATGGGGCCGGTTGGGGACCTTGGGTTATTGAAGATGGATTTTTTGGGGTTAAAGACCCTATCCGTCATTCGCAACACCTGTCAACTGGTCCGCCAAACGCGAGGGGAGGAGATCTCTATCCAAAACATCCCCCTGGATGATGAAGCCACTTACCAGCTCTTAAACGACGGGGATACGCTGGGGATCTTCCAATTAGAATCGGAAGGGATGCGGGATCTGTGTCGAAAATTCGGCATTCGGTCCTTGGAACATATTATTGCTTTAATTGCTCTTTATCGTCCGGGTCCGATGGATCTGATTCCGGAGTTTCTGGATCGTCGGCACGGCCGGGCCAAGGTGGAATACGATCATCCCTTGCTGGAACCGATCTGCCGGGAGACGTATGGCATTTTTGTCTATCAGGAGCAGGTCATGCAGGCGGCGCAGGCCCTCGCAGGCTATACCTTGGGGCAAGCCGATCTCCTCCGCCGCGCCATGGGGAAGAAGAAGCCGGAAGAGATGGCCAGACATCGGGAGATCTTCATCCGTGGGTGTTGGGAGAAAAACCGAATTCCGAAAGAGCAGGCGGAGCAAATCTTTGCCACGTTAGAGAAGTTTGCCCAATACGGTTTCAACAAATCCCATGCGGCGGCCTATGCCTTAGTCGCGTACCAGACGGCTTACCTCAAGGCCCATTACCCGGTGGAGTTTTACTGTGCCATGATGACCAACGACATGGCGGACACGGAAAAACTGGCCAAATACATCGAAGAAGCCCGGTCCCGAGGGATCCAGGTCTTGCCGCCCGACGTCAATGAAAGCGATATGTTCTTTACGCCGGTTCCGGCGGAGGACTCCCAGCCGGATCCGAAGACCGGGCAGCGGCGATTCCACATCCGATTCGGTCTGGCTGCAATTAAGGGGGTGGGGAGTGCGGCCGTCCACCAGATCCTCCAAAGTCGCAAGGAAGGAGGGCGGTTTCGGTCTTTACAAGACTTTTGCGAACGGGTCGATCTTCGCACGGTCAACCGCAAGGTGTTGGAAGTTTTGATTCGAGCTGGGGCTTGCGACCGGTTAGGTCCTTCACGGGCAGCGATGTTGGAGGCGCTAGACTCGATCATGTCCCATGCGGCCAGTGTGAGTGCCGACCGCAAGCGTGGTCAAGGTTCTCTGTTCGATGTGTTGGAGGATGGGGCCAATCAACTGAAGGTGGAATTTCCCGATGTACCCGAATGGCCGTTGCAGGAA
>CAZBKV010000018.1:14516-15421 GCA_964492575.1 uncultured Verrucomicrobiota bacterium
AGCTATTGGGCTTTTACGTGACGGGGCATCCGATGGACCCCTATGAGTCGGTTCTACGGCGATTTGTCCCGCATCGGATTGGGGAACTGGCCGAGTTGCCGAACGGGACCTGGATCGGGGTGGCCGGCGTAGCTACGTCTGTCCAATTGGCCGTGGCCAAACAGACCCGCAAACCGTATGCGACGATTGGACTCGAAGACCGGACCGGGGCCGTCCAAGTCCTCTGCTTTGACGAAGCCTATGCCAAAGCCGAGCAGGAGGCCCGCGAAAACCGCCTGCTCTTTGTCACCGGGGAACTCCGCACGGGGGATGAACGTCCAAAGATTTATGCGCAAGGGATCTGGCCGGTGGAAGATCTGCCGGCGCCGTTTGCACGGGTGATCCTCATTCGCATCCCTTCCGGCACGCCGCGGAAGAAGTTGGAAGAAGTTTCGGCTTTGCTGCGGCAGCATCGGGGGAACTGCACCGTGTTCCTGGCCTTAGAGACCGCTTCCGGTCATCGTGTCTTGGCCCAGGCCGGCCAGGAATGGGCCTGTCGACCAACGTTGAAGGTGGTTCGGGCGATTGAGGAATTGCTGGGGCGGGGAGTGTGCCGATTCAAATTAGAATTTCCGATCCCGGACTCCTCACGCATGCGTCGCAACACCGTCCGTCCTGCCCCTGTTCCAGAATGAGACAAAGGCTTGGTTCAAGGCCGCCGAATCTACGGCCTTCCTACGAGAAAAGGCTGAAGTGATACAGCCGCTGGTGGTGCCAGATCCCACTGCCGGAATACTTGCTGTCAGGAGTTGTCGTAAGAATGTATCCAGATCCGACCGGAGAGACTTCCAGATCGACTTGGGCAGCTACCGACTCGAACAGGTCCTGAATCGTCTCCTTAGTAACCTCTTCGGGCTGGTAAGGGG
>CAZBKV010000019.1:0-15268 GCA_964492575.1 uncultured Verrucomicrobiota bacterium
ATTTTGTATCAAGTAAGTACCGATGTGTGCCAATCCGCGTGCCGCCGGTGGTGAAATGTTCGTTGCTGCCCCAACCCTGCTGGCACAAGAGCGCCTCAACTTCGACAAAGAAACACTTGACCATCTGAGCCGAGAGCATAACAGCCTCGTTCCTGCCGCTGTGGTTACAATGTCCAGCCTTTGCGGTAACTGCGCCGGATAAACTGCTCCGCCTCGGCACAATTGGTGGCTTTCAGGTTTTGCGCGTCCCATTGAAGTTTTTCACCCGTGCGGTAAGCCACGCAGCCCAGCAGGACCGTCTCGGTTATGGGACCTGAATAATCGAAATGGCAAAGAGCCGGCGGTCCACCTTTGCAGGCCAGCAACCATTCTCGGTAATGGCCGCGTGAACGGGGGATCGACGGTGGCGGCGGCTGGAAATCAGCGTACTCCTCCTCAGGCAGCAATTTGTAGCGAGGTGGGATGACCTCGATCTGCACCACCAAAAGACCTTTCGAGCCGACAAACAGCACGGCGACCGGCCAGTCCGGCAGACGTACCTCCTTGGCAATCGGCGGTCGTCGGCCGACACCATGGTGCCATGTGAGCGTCACAGGCGGGCGGTTGCCCCGGGCAGGGAACGTCCACACGACGCTCATCCAGAGTGGAGCAACTTCGCGTGTCGGTGGTTTCGGCCCTTCAGCCTCCACCGTCTCTGGGTACTTCAAATCCAACGCCCAGAAAACCAGATCCAGCAAATGACAACCCATGTCACCCAGTCGACCGTTGCCGAAATCCCACCAGCTACGCCACCTGACAGGGAGGTAAGCCGGATGGTAAGGTCGGTAAGGTGCCGGACCGAGCCAAAGGTCCCAGTGCAGGGTCTTGGGCACCGGTGGTCGCTGTGGCGGACGACAATCTCCCCACGGAAGCACCGTGTCGTCCTTCCCCATTCCAGGATCATTATCACACCAGGCGTGGACCTCTTTCACTTCGCCGATCGCACCTGCCCGGATAAGCTCCACGACTCGCCGAAACGTCTCGGTGGAATGGTTGCCGATTCCCATTTGCGTCGCCACGCCGATCTTCCGGGCAACTTCCATCATGCGCCGGACCTCGTAAATGTCGTGTGCAAGGGGCTTTTCGCAATAGACATGTTTACCACATTGCATAGCGGCAACAGAGGCCACCGCATGCGTATGATCCGGAGTCGCAACCACTACGGCATCGATGTTCTTTTCCTCCTTTTCTAACATGCGTCGGAAGTCGTAATAGCGGCGGGCTTTCGGGAACCGCTTGAAACCGCCGACATTCACCACACGTGGAATCTTTCGAACGATTAGTTCGCTGGCCCGTTTCTCATCCACGTCGCAAACAGCAACGATTCTTGCTAGGTCTCCGCAGTGGCGGGCCATGCCGTCCAACAAGAACGCGCCGTGGCCGCCGACGCCGATCCCGGCAAGGTTCACTATCTCACTTGGCGGCGTCTGCCCCGGTCCGCCCAGCACATATCGGGGTACAATGACAAAACCGGCTGCCAGAGCGCCGTTGGCTGACTTCCGCAAAAACTCACGGCGACTGATTGGGCTTTGGATGGGCTTCATAGGCAGGTTCCTTTCATAAACTGATCCTACTCTTTCTACCTCCAACCATCAAGGGAGATTGGCCCTGAGAGATCTATCTGACGTCTTTAGAGCTTGTCCGAAAAAGGTATTAGTCCATTTTTCGGATAAGTTCTACGCACGTCAGTGTGTGAAAGACTGGGAAAAGAATCTCCTCTTCCGCCTTTCCCGAATTTTCGGACAAGTTGTAGGGTAGATTGCTCTTTCAGTGTCACCTACTAAATGTAAATGCTTGGAGTAATATCTTTTTGATCTTCTAAACTACATCTCCTCATCTTGGCCCGAGGTCATAAAACACCCACAGCTCGGATCGCAAGACAGCCTACGCTAGGGTTTGTTCAGTCGAAACAACCCCACTCATCTTGGGACTGTCTTGCAAATGACGTTGACGCAAGCCGGCTTGCCCGAGGCTAATGCGCGCTCGAGCGCGGGACGGATTTGTTCGGGGCGTTGGACAAACTCGCCGTGACCGCCAAAACCTTCAACCCATTTGTCGTAGCGTACGTAGCCCAGATCGGTGGCCACCACGCGGCCCGGGCCGTACATGCTGATCTGGCCTGCCTTAACCATGCCCCAGGCCCCGTCGTTGACAATTACTACGACGATCGGAAGCTTATGGCGCAGGGCGGTGTCCATTTCGACGGCAGTCAATCCAAACGCACCATCGCCGGTGATCAAGAAAACGTTGCGATCGGGCCGTGCTAACTTCACTCCTAAAGCGAACGGCACCCCAACGCCTAAGCAACCCATTGGACCGCTGATCACACCGATTACATCGCCTGGGTGTTCGGCTGGGAGAACGCCCATGGCCCAGACGCTCGTAAAACCCCCGTCGATCACGTAGCAAGCGTTTGGGCCTCCGAAATCACGCAGCTCCTCAGCTACACGGAGTGGATGGCACGGAACCATGTTGCGGTTGATGCGTGAGCGAAACCACCTGAGGCCGCGCTGGACGGACCGTTTCGCTTCTTTGCCCCACGGACGGTCCGGCGTAGCAGGCAAGGCTGCTTGCAGGTCTTCCAGCACATGGGCGATGTCGCCGGCGATCGCGCAGTCTGGCCCACGATTAAAGCCCAGTTGGGATGGTTCGATGTCGACCTGGATCAGTTTGGCGGTCTTTGGAAACGCCCGACCGTAGCCAAGCATGAAGTCCAGGCGTACACCAAGCAGGAGCACGACATCGGGACGTAAGCTGGACGGCCGGGCCGGGAAAACCGACAGCGGATGAGAGTCGGGAAGGATTCCACGCCCACCGGCATGGGTGATTACAGGAATACCCGTATGTTCCACAAAATTCTTCAGAGCCTTGTGGGTATCAGACCACCGGCAACCGGAACCTGCAACAATCAGTGGACGTTGTGCCTCGGATAACAGCTCGGCTGCCTCGGCGATGCAATCACGACTACCGCGTGGCCGGTCTACGGCACGGTAGTTTTCCGGAAAGCGCACTTGAGTTTTCTTCACGCGGGCCATAAGCACGTCTTGTGGGATTTCCAAATAGACTGGGCCAGGCCGACCGCTTAGTGCATGCCGAAACGCCATGGCGACATATTCTGGTATGCGTTCTGTCTGATAGCAGACTCGTGACCACTTGGTGATGGACTCGTACAGGTCCATCTGGTCGATATCCTGAAGCGCCCCCATGTCCCTTTCGCGTACACCGCTGCGCCCGCCTAGGATGAGCAGAGGGACGCCGTTTTCATAAGCATTGGCTACGCCGGTGACGGCATTGGTCACCCCTGGACCGGCGGTTACGCATATGACGCCGACCTCGCCAGTAGCCCATGCCCACGCTTCGGCCATGTGTACCGCCGATTCCTCATGTCGTACGTCCACTACCTCGATGCCTTCATCAAGGCACCCGTCGAGGATCGGCAAGGTGTGGCCGCCGCAGAGTGTGAATAGCCGTGTAACGCCTTCACGCCACAGTGCGTGGGCCAGCAGCTGACCTCCATGGGGATTGTCGGATTTGATCCGATCAAGGCGCGCCGGCTTAGGCTCTCGCAACGTGGCTGCTACTGCGCGTGGTGTGCTCCTTCCAGCCACGGCGGCTACACCTGCTCCGACTGCCATGGCGGTCAAGAATGTTCTACGCGACACACCCCCCATGGTAGCTTTCTCGTTGACCGCACAATCGTTTTTTGAAACCTCACGATTCATGATCCTCTCCTCCTCTTGCTGAACGGGCAGTCCCATTCCTCAGCTAAACATTCCATTCGTTTGTCCACGGATCATTTATCGGCTGACTACCGAATGGGCTCTTCAATCCGTCTGGCTTCGGGAACAGAGGCACAGTCATCTGCTTGGTTCTCTTCTACGGTTCCAAATGCATCATTACTAGGGGTTTGAATGGATCGAATGACTCCCGCATGGTCCAGGCCATAGCGCGCAAGAGGATGATGCGAAAATAGGGGTCGTTAAACGTAAAGTAGTTGTGACCGGCGAGTGTGACAAAGATTCGGCCTTGGCCAACCTCGCGTGTCCACATTACCGGCCAGTCTTTGCCGTCGAGTTTGCTCAGATCAGGAGGTGCCGGCAAGGGCTTGTTGGCGATGGCTGGGCCGGCCTTCGCAGTGGCTAACACGGTGACACCCCTTGGATCACCGCGTAGGTTCCAGTAGAATTCGTCGTTGAGCCGGAATTGGCGGGGGAACCGTTCGAAAATCGGTGACTTTCTACCTGCCTCGGTCAGTGTGATTGGCGAGGCCAGCACGCCCCATTTTGTGGCACCGCCACGAGGATCCCAAGCTAGACCGATGCGTTTGGCCAGCTCTTTCCCCGAACCTTGCATCACCGCCAGGTGGATGAAGATCAAGCCACCGCCACGGGCAAGATAGGAATCTATCACTTTGTAATCCCAATTCGGTTTCGGCCATAAGTAAAAGACCACAAGATCGGCCTTTTCCCACAGTTCTTTTTTCGGAAACCACATAGCTGGGATGACAGTGACGCGTGGCACATGGGGTAACAGTTCGTTGGCGTAGCGGTCCATGACCCAGGCATATTCGTGGGTACCTTTTTCATGCAGCTTGTCGATGCCCCAGACCCAGACTATCGTCAGGTCTCGTGAGGGTACACGTTGCCGAATTGGGCCTAGGATCCGTCTAACTTCTGCCGGGTCCCGCTTTATCGGCCGTTGCCACGGAAACTGCGCTAGACATGTTGGGGAGCAAAAGATAAGCAAAACCGTCAGAGTGCACCATACTTGCCGCCTCATATAACAATCCTCCAAAAGGCGTTTTTGTAGACTAGCAACTACTACTGGACCGGTCAAAACATAAATGTCACCTACTCTTTCGCATAGAATTTGGCTTTTCACAGCATGGCTACTTGGGCATCCCTTCACAATGAGGATATCGGTAGTCGGCTCGGGGACGAGTGGAGACTTTGATCGTGCGACCGTCTTCTAAAAAGTACATATAGAGCGATGGACTGGCGTGGTAGACGATGGCTTTCTCGTCCTTTGTCCACCGTGGATAACCGAACCAGCGTTTGGCTCCCTCAGCATTGGCGAATGGTTTAGGATTCGTAATCGCAGGCTTCTTAGGGTCAAAATCGGCGATGTAGAGTGTCCGGCCGATCATGTTGTAGACAAAGCCTTTCTGATATTCAAAACAGACCTTTGTCTCGCTCGGAGAGATACTGATACGATCCAAGATCCCATACTTGGCCAGCTCACACTGGATCCGTTCGAACTTGGGTTGACCGCCGGGATTGGGTGTCATGAGGTAATAGCCCCAGCCGAGTTTCGGATGCGCACACTGTACAAGAATCCGTCCATCTTTCAGGCACGAGTATGCCCAAGTGTGGTAGCGCATGTCTGTCAGTGGGTATTCATCGCCTGGTTTCGCTCCAACCTTACTGGCCATGACGTAGAAGCTCACTCGATTGGGATGACGTCGATTCCAGATCGGTGTGTTTGTACCGTCACGAGTCCATGTAGGATTAAAATCCGTATGCGTGCCATCACTGAGCGTATGAAAGCCGGTTCCGTCCGCCTTGATGACGCAAATCATGGTCTTCCAATTGGTGACCACCGGATCGTTCTTCACCCGCCGGAAGAATACCAACATGTCACCGGTCATGGACCAGGACGGCTTGAAATCTTCCCATCCTGGTTTGGGTGGGACGGTAATAGGCTTTTCCTCAGGGGTTCCGAATGTGTTGACGTAAATGCGACCGTTCATGTAGTAGGCGCCTCGGTAATGAGTGGGTTGTAGTGGAGGCTCCCCAGCTTTGCGGCCGCCTTCTTTTTGCCCCAGAAGTTGGGCTGAGGGAATCCCTGCGAATAATATGGTCAGAAGAACCGGTACGCTGATCCGTCTCATAGTAGTCCTTTTCATAGGTTCCATCCTTTTGGTTTTTGGTTTGTGGCACCCATCAGCCTTCCAAGCAAGCCCATGAGGTCTGGCTGTGGAATGCCTTACACTTTTTGGGTCTAACTGCTCTCAGTCTAGGGGTTCGGTAACTTCAATCAATCCTCATCCCCTTGATCACTTTGCTCTCAAAAGCCTTAGCACAGAATTCAGCCAATAGGGCACGATCTTCCAATGTGCATTGGTGGGGGCCCAGAACCGTTTTGATGTTTGCGTCAATTTCTCTTTTTGAGCGCACACCGATGACCAACACACCGATTCGCTGATCACTCAAAACGTAGCGGATCGCAGCGGCGGGTAATTGCGCAAGACGACGTTTGTCGAATCCCGGTACTACATAGCCTGCCCAGGCGCCGAGTACTCCCGCACCAAGAACCTTCATAGCGGCGATCCCCATTCCAAGCTGATGGGCTCTAGCCACACAGGCATCACGCAAGGCGATCATCCGTTGGGAAAGAATCTGGTTGTGTCCGCGAGCAAGATATCCGTAGGAGAGCATGCATTGGTCGAAGCCGCCGGAGTTGATCAGGGCCAAGGCTTTGTCGAAATAAGAATGCGCGGAGAAACCGATGAAGCGGGTAATTTTTTCATCGCGTAGCCGGACCAACTCCTTATGGATTTTCATCGCTTGTGCCACGCTCATCTGTTCCAGGCCAGGCGTACCATGAATGAAGAGTGCGTCTAGGTAATCAGTCTGGAGTTCCCGTAGTGATTTTTCCACTGCCCAGCGGACCTTCGTTGGATCTGTGGTTTCGACCTTCGTGACCAGGAAGACATTCCGCCGGACGTCCTTAAGAGCTCGCCCTAGAATGGTTTGGCTTTCCCCGTAATTACCGCCGGTGTCGAAGTAACGTATGCCACGTTGGTAAGCGTAGCGTACTAATTCAATTCGTTGTTCGAAGGATAGACTGGACCAACGTCGTGCAAGCTCTGCGCCTCCAAAGCCAAGCACAGGAAGCTTTTGCCCGGTTTTACCGAATGGGCGCTGTGGTATGGGAGGGATTTCCTCCGACACGACTTCGGTCAGGCTGGTTGTAGCCCCAAGGAGCGCTCCGCCGAGCGTGGCTCCCACGGTACTGGATAAGAACGTGCGCCGATTAACTGACGCCACACGATTCTTCCCTGAATGACTCATCTTATACACTTTTCCTTAACAATAGATTTCCTTCCATTAACAGGCCTTCTCTCTGATAATCCACTTTCTACTCTAGATTTAACACAAAACCCCTCACCCCTGTTACAAGGCGGGCAAAAAGCAGGTTTCCAAAAGCTATCAGTCAATTTTCTGCTCGTGAAAGATTTCTAGAGCCCATCCCAAAAAATCGGCTGAACGGTTTGAGATGGCGGACGTAGGCCTCGGAATCGTTGGGGCCTCCTCCGACTCTACCGCAACATGACTTTCGGACGCCAAGGAAAGGCACGGACTGGTTTGTTCTTAAGCCGCCAATGAAAACCCGGAACACCGTGGGCAGCGCGTTCTACTATCGAACTTCATTGGAAAGACTTGTCCTCAAGCCGTGCCCAAGAAACTCCTTCTTTTATCCCTCAACGAAACCACCCAACCGACTTTTCGAATGAGTTCTAAATTTTAGCTGAGTGGCAGTGTGGAAACCTCAATTTGGATTATTCAGAGGATTTTCGAACCAAATGACGCCCCAACCGCCATTTTCTTCAGTGGTGGCAATGTCCGTATCGCCGTCCCCGTCCAAATCAACTGGATAGGCATTGTCCATCTTCTTACGTGATGCTGGGCCGGGTATGTCCATTAAAGTGTTAGTCCACTCTTCCGGAGACATACCATCGCCGGACATAGTAAGATACCACATCTGGGCCTCGTATTCCGGGATAATGAGAATCTCAGGATGCGTGAAATCACCGTTTATCTCCAAAATCGCAACGCCCTTAGGCTTAGGAACGACTCTAATGTCTTTGGGTTGAGCCGGTTTCTCCACCTCCACCAACTTGTAGATAGGTGGCCCTTTGTCGTTGATGCGAAAATAGATGCAGATCTTATCTGCGGCTTTCACCAAATCCAGACGACCATCGCCGTTTATATCTCCAACGGCCATAAACATACCGCCTGTTCTGGGATCAATTACTCTTACAGGCCACGGTTTCGTTATTCTGCTCCTACCGGGGTTCTCGTAATAGAAAGTCCCTTGCCTCATGCGTTCCTGCACAAGGATGTCATTATCGCCATCCCCATCTATATCGAGGACAATACATGTCATCGGCCAATTGGCCCGACCAAGTTTGTAGCGTTTCCAATTGGTAGGATTATGCTTGTCTCTCACTGGCTGCTTGTACCATGCCCTGGCACCGACAATCAGATCGTTTAGACCGTCGCCATCCACATCGGCTACAACCGGAGTACGCGCCTCTTCCTTGAAAAGGACCATATGAACCCACCCGTCAGGATCCCGCACTTTCGCTCTTCCTGGATTGAAGAAAACGTGACCTCCGTTGGCGATATAATCCACGTCACCATCATTGTCGAGGTCGCCTATGCCGGAATCCTCGCATTTGCCATGCCTTAGCTCAATGTAGTCGGTCCAGAGGTTTCGAATCCGAGCCTTGCCAGGATTGAAAAATAAACGACTGTACCCTCCTTCCTCGTAATTGACAAAGACGTCTAAATCACCGTCACCATCCCAGTCATGATAGTTGAAACCGTCAGGGCCATCGTCATTGGGATCAGGCTGAATCACATTGACTCGCCAACCACTGGGACCCGGTTTCCCGACATATCGTTTCCAAGCAGTCCGATCGACACGGCCTTTCTTCCCTGCGAGAGCATGAGAGACTATGCACGACAAAGCGCAGAAGCTTACAATCAAAAGGATCCTCCTGAGATATTGGGTTTTCTTCATAAGATCCTTTTATTGTACAGCTGAGGCAAAAAGACTAGACCAATTCCCTAGCTTGAAGGAGACCGTCAAAAGGAAGCCTGCTAAACCTTTGCTTCAGGGAACAGCTTGCGGATCAGGTGGCGTAAGCGATCTGCCTCTTGCGGATCCATCAGGCGACGGGGAATCCGCCGTTCCACCGCATCCAGCAAGCGAAGCCAGTCTTCCAGCGAAGGCTGTGGCAGCAGTTCCCATCGATCAAAACGTCCTTTCCGAATCGAAAACCGCCACTGCCCACCAAACAAATGGGCCCGTAGTTCGTATTTTTCCCCTTCTGCGGTCCGAAGTTTCCAATGGATCTCCCCACGGCCAGCCATACGTCCGTCCACTACTTCCGGTTCTTATCACACACAAAGGTCTCTTACTCTACCGTACAAGAGTGGGGCGGAACCTCAACCAGGGCTACCGCCATCGCGGCAATCCCTTCCCCCCGTCCAATAAAGCCGAGTTTTTCATTGGTCGTGGCCTTCAGGTTGACCTGGCTGCAGTCGATCTCTAAGGTTTCTGCCAATCGTACTCGCATCGTATGAAGGTACGGCGCCAGTTTCGGTTCTTCGGCAATCAGGGTCGCATCGATGTTTTGAATTTTTCCATCCCGTAATTCTACATGACGACGGATTTGCTGGAGGAAAAACCGGCTATCCTGATCTTTCCACCGCGGATCGGTGTTCGGAAACATCTGCCCGATATCTCCCTCTCCGATGGCTCCCAAAAGGGCGTCGCAAATTGCATGGATTAAAACATCGGCATCCGAATGCCCCGCCAGTCCTCGGGAATAAGGAATCGTTACTCCTCCCAAGACCAACCGCCGACCCTCCACCAGCGGATGCACATCATATCCAATTCCCACTCGCAGCATGGCCTGAAGCATAACGAAGAAACAACGCCGGGCGCAACTTTGGAGGACTTGTTTCCCAGGGCATCCTGCCTTCAAAAGGATTGGCTCCTCCATCCCTTGAAATTGCCCTATCCCTCTGCTTTTTGATAGGAATACCGGAGGCAATAAGGAGAAACCCAAAACAGAAGGAGGCATCATGAGACTTCGACTTTTTCATAGTCTGAGCTGGAAGGAGGTTGCCGGGTGGATCGGATTGATCGGGCTCCTGTGGTCAGGAACAGCCTTGGGACAGGATCTTGCGATCGAAAATGAAATCCTCCAGGTAGAATGGCAATCCCAAGCCCAACAGCTCCGCATTTTGTATAAACCCAGCGGACAATGGTTTGTGCCGGACGGCCAAATCCCCTTCCTTCATGGCCGTGTCCAGGCATTTGTCGGCACGATAGCCGATCTTCCTCTCGGGAGCGCGGTAACTTTG
Source organism: uncultured Verrucomicrobiota bacterium (assembly GCA_964492575.1). Lineage (GTDB taxonomy): Bacteria > Verrucomicrobiota > Verrucomicrobiia > Limisphaerales > CAZBKV01 > CAZBKV01. Next base: position 10,200 of record CAZBKV010000019.1, read on the forward strand.
GAATTGCGACAGACGGACGGTTCCGGTGCCAGAATCTTTTTATTCCCCAAGCTTCCGTTTGCCTTCCTGCAACCGATTCATCACAACGGTGAAGACCATCCGATCACCCTTCGATCTATTGAGATGCTCCAAGCTACGGTCCTTCCAGGAACTCCTCTCCAGACGTTGCAGACTTTAGGCACCGCTGGCTTGACCTCACCGCAGAAGAACCCCGGCAGTTATGTCTTCCTGACAGCAGTCCAACCCCAAAACCGAAGCGGAACCCTCTGGGCATGGTTGACTCAGGATATCGGAAGTGGGTTGGTGTTCAGCTCGGTTCAGAAAAATCAGGTCCAATTCCGAGCTCGACTGGATTATGGTCGGCTTTATCTCTCCCCCGGCCAGAGTCGGGAAGGAGACCTTTTAGCCGTCGGCTATTTCCCCAATCTCCATAAAGGCCTTGAGACCTACGCCGATCTGGTAGCTCGCTGGTACAACATCCATCTGCCACCACGGCCGGATGGATATTGCACCTGGTACAGCCGACCCCATGGCGGGGCCTGTGATGAAAAGCATCTCCTGGAACTGGCCCAGTTCGTTGCTCGGGAGTTAAAGCCGTTTGGGATGCGGTTCATCCAAATTGACGACGGATGGCAAGCCGGAATCCGAAAGAACGGTCCTAGGAAAGTCTTCCTACGACACAACCCGAAAGGACCCTATCCCCATGGTCTGAAACCAGTTGCTCAACAGCTCCGCAAGCTCGGGTTGATTCCCGGCTTATGGTTCATGCCCTTCGCCGGAAATCATCACGATCCGTTCTTTGCTGACAAGCAAGATTGGTTCGTGAAAAGCCCGGATGGAACCCCATATGAGGTTCGTTGGGGTGGCACGTGCCTCGACATGACGGTACCGGCGGCACGAATGTACCTCTCCAACGTGGTCGATCGAATCGTTCATCAATGGAGTTTTGGGTATTTGAAATTAGATGGTCTATGGACCGGGTTGGCTGCAAAGTTGTTATATGTCAATAATGGGTATCGCCCGGACGACTTTGGAGAGCCGGCTTTTCATGATCCGACCCAAACCCCGGTCCAGATTTACCGAAGTGGGTTGCGCCTGTTACGGCAAGTAGCCGGTCCGAATGTGTTCCTCTTGGGATGCAACGTCAGTCAAAACATGCGTTCGATGGGCGCTTCGTTTGGTTTGGTGGATGCCATGCGAATCGGGCCGGACAATAATCCTACGATCCGTGGTCTGACCCGCGGCCCCTGGCATGCAGCGAACCGGTATTTCTTGAATGGACGTGTCTGGTACAATGACCCTGATGTCCTCTATGTCCGTCCTTCCATGCCGATTGAGCACGCGCGTTTGCTCTGCTCATGGACTGCGGTGGCGGGGGTCCTCACGGTAGCAAGCGACTGGTTGCCTGCGTTGCCGCCGGCCCGACTTGATATTCTCAAACGAATTCTTCCCAGTCATACCTTGCCGGCACGTCCGATCGACCTCTTTGAATCGGACCTTCCTCGAGTTTGGATGGTTCAAACGAAGCGGGATACCGGGCCGCAGTATGTCATCGGATTTTTCAACTGGGATCCCAAACAACCTCTCCGACTCAGTCGAGACCTTGCGTGGTACGATCTGCCGGGGAATCGGACCTATGTCGGATTCGACTTCTGGGCCAATCGATTCGTGGAACAGTTCTCTGGAAAATGGACGATTCAGGTGCCGGCCGGATCGTGTAAGGTCCTCTCGCTGCGACCTGTCCAAGACTTCCCCCTGGTGGTCAGCACATCTCGACATGTGACCCAAGGTTTGGTCGATCTGGACCACGAGGCATGGGATTCGAAGACCTACACCTTGCACGGCACCAGCCATGTGGTTCAAGGCGATCTGTATGAACTCCGAATCTGGATTCCGAATCCGGATTGGCAGGTAAGAAAGATCCTCCTTTCTACAGGGCAAAAACCTTATTGGTACCGTCTCGAAGCGGAAGGGCATGGGCTGCGTGTGGGATGGATTCCGGATCGGACCGGTAAGGTGGACTGGTCTATTCAGTTTCGGCCCTAACCCCAACGGTCCCTAAACTCCAACGCCACGGCCGTTGGACTTCGTCCTCCAACGGCCTGTTTTTTTTACAGGACCTTCTTTTCCCCTCCGTCTTGGAGCAAGGCGGAAAAGATTTGCTTCTCTCTCCAAACTTAAGCTCACTCCGCCTCTAACTCCGGCCGAAAACTTAGGGCCAAAAGTCGACGCAATTGCATCCGGTTGACCGCATCATAAAAGTCGGCCGGATTATAAGCATCGGTAAGAATCATCCCATGAGAACGAGCCGGGGGCGTCCTCGGTACCGAAGCAGCTTCCACCTCGGCGAAAAGCTCCGCGGGAACCCCTCTCCAATCCATCGGTTGGACCGGTTTCCGGTCCTTCCGAGGACTTGCAACAAAGAAAATATTTCCGTTTCCACTGGTGTAGAATCGGACGGTAGGAAACACCTCGGCTAAGGTCCAATACAGGGAAGCAGTCATAAAGTCCCGCCCAGGATCCAACTCCCCAAAGGCATTGATGACCAGGACGCCGTCCTCGGTCAGTCGTTCTCGAGCTTGAGTAAAGGCCTCCCGCGTCATCAAATGCGAAGGCGGCGATTCCCCCAAAAAGGCATCCAAAATGATTACTTCATACCGATTGGTACAGCTCTCCAAATAGTATCGTCCATCCCCAAACCATAGCCGATGCAATTGCTCTGGATGAAAATCGAAAAAGCGTTCTGCCACCGGGACTACCGCCGGATTGATCTCCACAACATCCACCTGAGCCCCTTCCGCTGCAAACTGTCGAGGCACAATCCCAATCCCCAGGCCGATGCAAAGGACCTTTTTGGCCTGCGGTGCATACGCCCGTGCCAAACCATGTAACATATAAGTAAACATCGACTGGCTTTTCTTGGTCAGTGGATCCCAGGAATCCTGAATAAGCAAATCATTTAAATAATAGCGACGGCGACCGTCGCGGGTTTCTACCACTTGAAGGAGTCCGAAATTCGAATTCCTTCGATATAACTCCCGTAACCCTGGGGGTGGTTGCAAAGGAGGATGCCGGAGGCTCAGCCACCCAAAGCCTAGAAAAAGAACAAGCATCAAAAAGAGAAAACCAAAACCGGATCGTGCCCAAAAAATCCCATAAATCAAAACCAGGATTCCTAACACCCCAGCTGTTCCGAGTAAAATATGCGTGTTTTCTAAATAAGGTAAGAGGGCATATCCAATCAGCAAAGTCCCCGCCACGCTCCCGATCGTACTCAACGCCGTCAATCGTCCTACCCGACCTCCAACATGGGCTAATTGGGTGGTCAACAACTTCACGGCATAGGGTCCGACCGTGGCCAGAGCGGCTAAAGGGACAAAGAAAAGAAGCAAAGAAGCCAGCAGCGAACCCACCGACAAACCAAATCGCAAAACCGCATAACTGACCGGCTCACAAGCCAACGCTGCCCCACTAAGCCAAACACAAGCCACGCCTAAGGCTGCATAAAGCCCGCCAGGGGACGGCCGCCGGTCCGCCAATGTCCCGCCAACGGCATATCCCACAGCCAAGGCCAGCAGGGTCATAGTAATCTGGGCCGTCCAGACAAAGTGAGAGGTCCCGAAATAGGGGGTCAACAGCTTGGCCCCCAAAATCTCCACCACCAACACCGCAGCTCCGGCAAGAAAAACGGTCAGATAAAGAAACGCCTTTCCTCCGCGGTTTGGATGTGATTTCGAAGATGTATGCTTTTTCATATTGCCTTTCTCTTTTACAAGATTCCGAAAGGAAAGACGACTTCGTTTTTCTTTCGGCATTTCCAAATAAGCGAAGGGGGAAGAAGTATGACGAGATGACAACGTGATGCATGATGGATAATAAGGTTAGGGAGGGACGGCCTCCGGCCGGTCCGCAGAAATTTCGATTGGGGAGGGGCAGCCTCTGGCAGGCCCATTGGACGAACCCGCTGGAAGCAGTCCCTCCCATTTCTTTTTTTGGTCCGGTTATAAGCTGCCCCTCCCTTCTTGCGGCGGCTTGAGGACAAGCCGCCCTACCTGCCCCCTGAGCGTTCGAAAGGAATTTGAAAGGTAGGGCGCGCTGTGCCCAACGCGCCATGGTCCCCATTTGTGGTAGGGCGCGCTGTCCCCAGCGCGCCGGGGGAAAAGGGGAAAATGAAATTTCATGCGGCGGCTTGAGGACAAGCCGCCCTACCTGCCCCTAGACCTTCGAACGGGAATGAAAAAGTAGGGCGCATTGTCCCCAACGCGCCAAGATAAGAAAAATGGACGGATGCCCTTTTTAGACAAGCTTCTGGCTGATCTTCCATTCTTTTTACCCTCTCACGACGACGCCAAGGAAGGAAATCAATCTTTGCGGCTGCCCAGGGACAGGCCAACCTACCCTTTTCTTCCTTATCAGTCCGTTGAAAGAATAGAAATTGATAAATGTTTTTTCTTCCCATTCAAATCTTTCTCTCCCAGTCCACACCCTGACAAGAGGAGCTACGCCGACGAGGGGAGCCTCAACGAAGAGCACGATTGGACTTTTCGGTCCAAAGAGTCTTTAATGAACCCCCATGTTTGGGGAACCATGGAAGTTAGTCACTGGCGGAATCGCGGCGCTGCTGATTGGGATCTCCAAGGCCGGGTTTGGTGGTGGTGTTGGAATGTTAGCGACACCATTGTGCGTCCTCGCCTTTGGATCGAAAGAAGCTATCGGGGTCCTTTTGCCGATGTTGATTGTGGGGGATTTCTTCTCTCTTCTTGCCTACTGGCGAAAGTGGAGAGGGGAGAACCTGTTTTATCTTCTGCCAGGGGTTCTTGTAGGAATCGTTTTGGGCATTGGATGCATCGGTCGGTTTTCCCCACGCCAATTGAACTTTGTTATTGGTTTCTTGGCCGTCGGTTTTGTGGGGTTTCAGATCTTTCGGGATTGGATCGTCGAGAAGGAGAAAGCCTTCCGCCCCAATTATAAAATTGGGTTTTTGTTTGGGTTGGCGACGGGGTTGACTTCCACCTTTGCCCATGGGGCGGGTCCTGAGAAGGCCCAGGGAAGCGAGACGGACGCGCTCG
>CAZBKV010000020.1:0-341 GCA_964492575.1 uncultured Verrucomicrobiota bacterium
GTCATGTGGTGCAGGTAGAATCGGAATGGATCGTGAGTTCGAGCGTGAGAGGTCCAGATGTCCGCAGGTTACCGCTGGTAGTTCTGATTAATTCCGAAACGCGAGGAGCAGCGGAGGTCTTAGCCGCAGCTTGCAAAGCCAACCCGCGTTGCCTCTTTATCGGGGGAAAGACGGCGGATGAGGCCTATCGCTTTGCACTCCACACCTTGTCGGATCAACGGACCCTTCGCATTGCCGTCGGAAAAGTCCAGGCCTTTGCCCGCAAGATTCCCGTCCAAGCCCTTACCCCGGATTTAGCCGTTTCGGTTCCCTTAGAAGTCCAGCGCGACTACTTAAAAGAC
>CAZBKV010000020.1:362-12464 GCA_964492575.1 uncultured Verrucomicrobiota bacterium
TACACGCCCCGTGGATCCCTGGCTTATCTGGCTCATCAACAGCCGGCCACCCGACCGACCGAAGCCGAATTGGTCCAACTGCATCAAGTCATCCAAAATCCTTCTGCTCCCACCAAGCCTTCCTCTGCCCCGAAAACCAAGGCTCAAAAGCAAAAACAGAAGAAACCTACGATTTATGATCCGATCCTGAACCGAGCGTTGGATGTGCTCCAGGTGATGCATCTTTTGCAAACGCCCGAAGAACCGCTGCTTTCTCCACCCGGAACCTCTTCCTCACACCCCCAGAAGGGTTCCCCACAGCCTTCAAAGAAAACCCAATAAAACCTATAGATTTTTCTGTGGCCGTGGAGACCCAAGCTCAAAACCCACAAAAGTCCGCTGTCAAAACGGTCCTCTTCATTTGCACCGGCAACATCTGTCGGAGTCCCATGGCGGAGGCGTTGTTCCGGCATGCGGCCGGGCAGTCCGCGTTCCAGGCCCTCTCGGCCGGGATCGGTGCTCTGGACGGTTCACCGGCCAGTCCCCATGCGGTGACCGCAATGAAAGAAATTGGGATTGACATTTCCGGGCATCGAAGCCGTTCTTTGAATGCGGAACTGGTCCAGAAGGCCGATTATATCGTTTGTATGGCGCGGCACCACATGGCCGCGTTGGTTTCCCAGTTCCCGGAAGCAGCCGAAAAAACCTTTCTTCTCCGGGAGTTTGATCCCGGTTTACAACCGGAAGAACTGGATGTGCCCGATCCGATCGGTGGTTCCTTGGAGGAATATCGGAAATGTCGAGATATGATCCAGCGATCCATCGGGCCGTTGTTGGAATTTTTGAGGAGCACGCTTATGGAGCCAGAGACACAAGTCCATACCAACCAGCATGAGGAGTCCCAACCTCCATCGAGGTCGGAATCCTCTCAGGCAATCCGAATCGCTATCGGAGCCGATCATGCAGGGTATCAATTAAAGGAGACCCTTCGCCAACGCCTCCAACAAAAGGGATGGGAAGTGTTGGACATGGGGGCCTATTCTTCGGAATCGACCGATTACCCCGATTATGCCAAACCGGTTTGTGCAGAGGTCCTTTCGAAACGGGTGGACTTCGGGGTCCTGATCTGTTCCACCGGGATCGGCATGAGCATCGCCGCCAATAAGATCGAAGGGATCCGCGCCGCCCTGGTCCATGATCTTGACGACGCCCGCCTGGCTCACAGCCATAATAATGCCAACATCCTTTGCCTGGCCGCCCGAAAGACGAGCCCAGAGCTAGCCCTCCAGCTTCTGGATACCTTTGTGCAGACCGCCTTTGAAGGAGGACGCCACAGCCGACGAATTCATAAGCTCGAACCTTCTCTCCACCGCCGTCGTCTGATCACCGTAGATCCGGATATCTACAAAGCCATCCAAGCCGAACGAAGCCGCCAACAAGACAACATCGAGCTCATCGCCAGCGAGAACTTCACCAGTCCGGCGGTCCTGGAAGCCCAAGGCTCCGTCCTGACCAACAAGTATGCCGAGGGATATCCCAAACGACGTTGGTACGGAGGCTGTGAATTCGTCGATATCGCCGAACAGTTGGCCATCGACCGGGCCAAACAACTCTTTGGCGCCGAACATGCCAACGTCCAGCCCCACTCCGGAAGCCAGGCCAACATGGCCGTCTACTTCGCCGTGCTCCAACCCGGAGACAAAATCCTCACCATGGACCTCAGCCACGGCGGACACTTAACCCATGGACACCGCGCCAATTTCTCCGGTCGATTCTTTGAAGTCATCCACTACGGCGTCTCTCGCGAGACGGAACAGATTGACTACGACGAACTGGCCGAGCTGGCCCGAAAACATCGGCCCAAGATGATTACCGTCGGGGCCAGTGCGTATCCCCGGATCATCGACTTCCAACGCATGGCCGAAATCGCCCAAGAGGTCGGCGCCTACCTACTGGCCGATATCGCCCATATCGCCGGGCTGGTCGTCGCCGGGCTCCATCCTAACCCGGTGCCCTATGCCGACTTTGTCACCACCACCACACACAAGACCCTCCGTGGCCCTCGAGGCGGTCTCATCCTCTGCAAAGCGAAGTACGCCAAACAGATCGATTCCACCGTCTTCCCCGGAATCCAGGGCGGTCCCTTAATGCATGTCATCGCCGCCAAAGCCGTCTGTTTCCAGGAAGCCATGCAGCCCGAATTCCGGGAATACCAGACCCAAATCGTCCGTAATGCCAAAGCCCTAGCCGCCCGACTCCAAGCCCATGGCTACCGTCTGGTCAGCGGCGGTACGGATAACCACCTGATGCTCGTCGACGTCGGCGTCCGGGGATGGACCGGAAAACAATGCCAAGAAGCCTTGGATCGGGCCGGGATCACAGTCAACAAAAATACCATTCCCTTTGAAACCCGCTCCCCCTTCCAAGCCAGTGGAATCCGCATCGGAACCCCCGCCGTCACTACCCGCGGCATGAAAGAACCCCAAATGGAACTCATCGCCGATCTCATCCACGAAGTACTTTCTCACATGGAAGACCTTGACGTAGCGAAAAAAGTGCGTCAAATTGTTCGCGAACTGACCGCTCAGTTCCCTTTGCCCTACTAAGGCAAGGCCAGCATAAAACACCCCCGACAAAAAATAAAAAAGCACATACACTAAAACGTTCCCCGGCAAAGAGGAAGCACGGGGGAAAAAGTATATCACAAAACAAAAACCACCAATCCATCAATACAGAACCAAAATGGCCAGAACAACCTCAACAAAGAAACGTACCCGCAAGAAAAAGACGCAGAACCCGGAAGAGATTGTACCAGTTACCAACGAAGGTAGTCCGGAAGTGGACCAGTCTGACCAGAATACAACCGACGATCCTCCGGCCCAAACCGCCGTAGAAGAACCCCCCACCGAGTCCTCCACTTCTACGAAAACTCGACGACGACGCCGGCGGAAAACAACCTCTACTTCAGACGAGGAAAAAGCGGAACCTGCGGTAGAACCGACAGAGACCGTTCCTACTCCGGCCACCGAGGCAGAGACAACCTCTCAGACCGAACCCCTATCTGTAGAAGAGCCCCAAACCGAAGCCGAAGCGGCTGAACCTACGACCCAAGAAAGCCAAGCCATCGAACCGCCTACCAAGGAAGAGGAAGAGGAAGAGGAAGAAGGAGAAAAACAAGAAGGAGAAATCCTGGATCTTGCCACGCTCCAGGCGATGAACATGCCTGAACTATCCAAACTGGCCCTGGAGTATGGTATCGATAATGCAGGGACCCTCAAAAAACACGAAATCGTCCTCGAAATCCTCAAAAAAAACGCCGAACGCCACGGCCGCATGTTCACAGAAGGCGTCCTCGAAATCGTACCCGAAGGCTACGGCTTCCTCCCCTGCCCCGAAGACGTCTACGTCTCCCCCTCCCAAATCCGCCGCTTCAACCTCCAAACCGGTGACATCGTCGCCGGCCAAATCCGACCCCCTAAAGAAAAAGAAAAATACTTTGCCCTCCTGAAAATCGAAGCCATTGACGGCCAAGACCCGGAAAAATCCAAACAAAAAACCCACTTTGATAACCTAACCCCTCTCTTCCCAGAAGAACGACTCATCCTCGAAACCGAACCAGAGGAGCTCTCCACTCGGGTAGTCGACCTGATCTGCCCCATCGGCAAAGGCACCCGCGGCCTTATCGTAGCCCCACCCCGAACCGGAAAGACCGTCTTGCTCCAAAAAATCGCCAACGCCATCCTCCGCAATTACCCCGAATGCTACCTGATCATCCTCCTCATCGACGAGCGCCCCGAAGAGGTCACCGACATGGAACGAACCTGCCGAGGCGCCGAAGTCGTCAGCTCCACCTTCGATGAACCCCCAGAGCGGCACATCCAAGTCGCCGAAATGGTCATCGAAAAAGCCAAACGTATGGTCGAACGCAAAAAAGACGTCGTCATCCTGCTCGACTCCATCACCCGTCTGGCCCGTGCCTACAACGCCGTCCAACCCCATTCCGGAAAAATCCTCTCCGGCGGTGTCGACGCCAATGCCCTTCATAAGCCGAAACGATTCTTCGGCGCAGCCCGTAACATCGAAGAAGGCGGTTCCCTAACCATCCTGGCCACCGCCCTCATCGATACTGGGAGCCGGATGGATGAGGTCATCTTCGAAGAGTTCAAAGGAACCGGGAATATGGAGATCCACCTCGACCGCGCCTTGGTCGATCGCCGAATCTTCCCCTCCATCAACATCGAAAAATCCGGCACCCGACGCGAAGAACTCCTTTATCACCCCGATGAATACAAACGAATCCAAATCCTCCGTCGTGCCCTAACCGGCGTGCCTCAGGTCGAAGCGATGGAAATGCTCCTCAACAAACTCCGCCAAACCAAATCCAACGTCGAATTCCTCCTTCAGTTGGATAAACTGATTAAGTAACCCGGCTTCAAACATCCGTCGAACCACCATCCCAACAAAAAATCATCCATCCACTCTCTGCCCTCGAACAAAACGGGTAAGGAAGAGAAAAAACAAAAGAGAGGGCAGCCTGTCCCCAAACCGCCGCAAAATGGATTTTCTCCTTTGGCGCACTGTGCCAACCCTCCCTGCGTGGAAAAATCGAAAAAGATCTTCTCCAAGCCCCTTTCCTAATCTTCAGACAAGCTCTAGAACTTTTAAGTAAAGAAAAGCAAGATGGGATGGAACGATCAGATCCACAAGACTCCTTTTCTGAAAGGAAAAGGGAGGATGAACGTCCATTTGACATAACGGACTTTCTCTTTCTACAACTCTCCTATGCCGGATCAACCGAGGGATGAATGGGAAACGTTACGATGGGAGGAATCCGAAGAGGATCGTAGAAGATGGAGACGACGTCTCCAGCGTGGACTAATCCCTCTAATGCTTTTGATTGCGATCGTGATATGGATCTCCTACCCACGGCCGGTGGCCGTGACGGTCTATCGGGTGGTTCCCACCGATCCGATTGAACATCGGACCGTCTTAAGCGCTTCTGGATATGTTACGGCACGACGTCAAGCCACGGTCTCTTCCAAAATTACCGCCCGGATCCAAGAAGTCTTAGTAGAGGAAGGCCAGCGAGTCAAAAAAGGCCAGATCTTGGCTCGGCTGGACGACTCGAATATTCGACGGAATCTTGCCCTTGCCAAGGCGCGGGTGGAGGAAATTCGAAAACAAGTAGAAGAAGCCCGCGCTCAATGGGATTTGGCGGAGAAGGAACTGCAACGGATCGAAAGGTTGTTTCAAAACCATGTGGTCTCTCAATCCGATCTGGATCAGGCGCGAGCAGCTCGAGATGCCTGGCGTGCCCGAACCGAAGCATTACAACGGTCGATTCTCAGCGCCGAAAAGGAAGTGCAGGTATGGGAACAGCAGTTGGAGGATACGATCATTCGTGCCCCTTTTGATGGGGTAGTGACCACAAAGGATGCCCATCCAGGAGAGATGATTTCTCCGGTCACCGCAGGGGGTGGATATACACGGACTGGAATTTGCACGATTGTGGACATGACCTCACTCGAAATCGAGGTGGATGTGAATGAGAGTATGATTGAACGAGTTCATCCAGGACAGGAGGTGGTGGCTCATCTGGATGCCTATCCAGAATGGGCGATTCCCGCTCATGTGATTGCGATTGTCCCAACGGCCGATCGGGAGAAATCGACGATTAAAGTACGAATCGGTTTTGATCATCTGGATCCACGGATCCTCCCGGAGATGTCGATCCGCGTCGCTTTTCTAGATGATCGATCCAACCAACAGCTGGCTCCTTTTTATATCCCGGCCAATGCGGTTCATAGCCAAAACGGTCGGCACTGGGTTTGGAAAATCGTCAAAGGCCGTGCGGTCCAAGCCGAGGTTCGTGTCGGTCAAATTGAGAACCAGGAGATCGGGGTCTTTGAAGGCTTGAAGGCAGGGGATTGGATTGTGGTGCAATCGGCCAAACCGTTGCAAGAAGGGGTCCGCGTGCGTTTCCCCGCAAAGAGAAGTGGCGACTGATGGATCTGTCTCAGTCCATAAATTCTGAAAACCAACCGTTGGTGCAACTGCGGCATGTCTCGAAATCATACCATCGAGGCGAGGAGGTGGTCCATGTATTGGAAGATTTAAATTTAGAAATCAACCAAGGCGAATTGGTAGCCTTGATGGGACCCTCCGGATCCGGAAAAAGCACCCTTTTGAATTTAATCGGCGGTTTGGATCGACCGGACCGAGGAGCGGTCATCGTAGGAGGACGTAGGATTGACCGGCTCTCCGATCGTCAACTGGCAGATTGGCGGGCCCGACATGTGGGATTTGTGTTTCAGCTCTACAATCTTCTTCCTGCCCTGACCGCAGAACGGAATGTCGAACTACCCCTGTTGTTGACGTCCATGCCGAAGGCAGAACGGCGGCGTCGGGTCCGCCTGGTCCTTTCCCTGGTCGGATTAGCCCATCGAGCCCGGCATTATCCCAGCCAGCTTTCCGGTGGGGAACAACAACGGGTAGCGATCGCCCGAGCCTTGATTACCGATCCAGACTTATTATTATGCGATGAACCTACCGGTGACCTGGATCGACGTTCCGCAGATGAAATTCTGGACTTATTAGTCCGCTTGAACGAGCGCCATGGGAAAACGATCTTAATGGTCACTCACGATCCCCACGTTGCCGGCCGAGCCGCTCGCTGTATCTTCCTATATAAAGGACAAGTGGTAGATCAAATCCCAACATGAAATACCTTTTCCTCATCCTAGCCCAACTGTGGCGACATCGCCTTCGGACACTACTGACGTGGTTGTCCATCGTGGTGGCTTTTGTTTTATACGGCTACCTGGCTGCAGTTCGAATCGCTTTCGCTTACGGGGTAACCATTGCAGGGGAAAATCGATTGATTATCCACCACCGAGTCTCCCTCATGCAGCCCTTGCCAATCTCCTACCGAAGACAACTCCAACATGTCCCTGGGGTGGAAGTGGTGGTTCCAGAAGCATGGTTCGGAGGAATTTACCAAGATCCTAAAAATTACTTCGAACAAGTCGCCGTAGATGCAGAGGCATTCCTAAAAGCGTATCCAGAATATGTTCTCTCTAAAGAAGCCATCCAACGATGGCTGCGAACACGAATCGGAGCGATTGTCGGCCCCACCACAGCAAAACGATTCGGATGGAAGGTAGGAGATCACATCGTGCTACTTTCTACACTTTGGCCCAAGAAGAATGGATCCTATGCATGGGAATTTGAAATCGTGGGAATTTATAAACCGGCTAAACGAGGATCGGATACTTCCACAATGTTCTTCCATTATGATTACTTGGATGAGACCCGTTTATATGCAAAAGGATGGGTGAACTGGTATGCTATTACGATTCGAGACCCTGAGAAAGCCCCACAAATTGCCAAACAGATTGATGCTATGTTTGCCAACTCCTCCTATGAAACCAAAACGGAACCAGAACAAATGCTTTACCAGAACGTGAGCCGTCAAATCGGGGATATCGGCACAATCGTTACATTGGTCTCCACCGCAGTCTTCGTTACGATCCTTTTGATCATAGGCAATACCATGGCTCGCTCGGTCCGGGAACGAACGATGGAAATCGGCGTACTGAAAACCCTCGGTTATCAGAACAAAACCATTCTTTGGTTCATCCTAACAGAGGCCTGGATCTTAACCTTTACAGGCGGGCTCTTTGGTATGGCAATCGCTTACCTATTAGTTGCCCAAGGAGATCCTACCGGAGGTTTTCTCATCATATTCTATATTCCTAAAAAAGATTTCTTGTGGAGTATCTGCTGGATGTTTCTTCTGGGACTTGGAGCAGGGTTACCCCCAGCGATCGGGGCAATGCGCCTCCAAATTGTAGAGGCCCTACGAAGGGTGGCCGTATGAGACGGTTGGGAAATTGGATAGCCCAAATTTTGTCACTCACACGGTCCGGACTCTGGTCAATCCCGTACCGCAAAGGATCAGTACTGGTCACCCTGTTAGGCATAGCCGCTGTGGTAGGAGTTTTCGCCGGGGTGTTCTCTATCACAGAAGGTTTCCAAAAAGTGCTTCGGCGCTCGGCCGATCCCAATTGCGCGATTGTCTTACGCGCCGGGGCGAATAATGAGATGGTCAGCGTTCTTCCTCAGGAAGAAGTTCGTTTGATCGGAAATATGCCAGGGGTCGTTTGGTGGAAAGGCCAACCGTTATGTTCAGCAGAACTCTTCGTGTCGGTCTCCTTGCGTCGACGTCGAACCGGTCTGGAGGCAAGTGTGGTTCTTCGAGGAGTGACCCCTCTGGCTTATCAAGTCCACCGAAAAGTCCATATTCTAGCAGGACGACCGTTTGTCCCTGGAAAATATGAAATGATCGTGGGACGAAGCGCCGCCACCGAATATGAAGGGCTGGAAGTAGGCGCGAAAATCCGATTAGGAAAATCTTGGTGGAAAATCGTAGGGATCTTTGAAGCAGACGGCGGCGTTGAAGAATCCGAACTGTGGGCCGATGTCCATCTCCTTCAATCCATCTACCACCGCGGATCTACTTACAGCAGCGTATTAGTCCGGTTACAAAACCCAACGGCATTTGTTCAGTTTCAGAAAGCAATTGAATCAGACCCTCGGTTCCATGTACGAGTCTCTACACTCCAAGAGTACTACGCAGAACAAAGCCGTATTTTACATGTATTAATCACTCGATTAGGCGGTATTATTACATTTTTGATGGCAATTGGCGCGGTGTTCGGAGCCGTCAATACCATGCATGCAGCCGTAGCCGCTCGAGGCCGAGAACTAGCCACCCTCCGAGCCTTAGGATTTCATCGACTCCCCATTCTGTTTTCTATCCTACTAGAATCCATCCTCCTTTCTCTTGTGGGAGGATTGATCGGTGGTGCGGCAGCATATCTCCTATTAAATGGATTCCAGACAGCCACTTTGAACTTTCAAAGCTTCAGCCAAGTAGTTTTTGCATTTGATGTTAATGCGAAGATCCTTGCTCAAGGCCTGCTCTGTGCCATGGTGGTAGGATTCATCGGCGGTCTTCCGCCAGCGATCCGTGCAGCCCGCCTGCCCATTGCGATGGCCTTACGAGAACTATAAAAACCAGAGCGGTCTCTTCCATTTTCGTAGAGCCCATCCGAAAAATCGCCTAGGTCGTTGAAAGGAAAGGCTTTTGAGGAGAGAAAACATTGGATGAAAGGCAGGATCACAGCGAATGGGAGGATAAGAGGAAAAGAATCTTTTGCAGCGGTTTGAGGACAAGTCTTTCCAATGGGGTTCGATAGGTCATAGGTAAGACGCGTTGTCCCCAACGCGCCGTAAAAATGAAACATGAAATTTCCCTGCGGCGGCTTGAGGACAAGCCGCCCTACCTGTCCCTGGGCATTCGAAAGAGAATTGCAAGGTAAGGCGCGCTGTCCCCAACGCGCCATGGCCCCCATTTGCGGTAGGGCGCGCTGTCCTCAGCGCGTCGGGGAAAAGGGGGAAATGAAATTTCATGGCGGCGGTTTGAGGACAAACCGCCCTACTTATCCCTGGATGTTCGAAAGGAAATTGAAAGGTAGGGCGCGCTGTCCTCAGCGCGCCAAGATAAGAAAAATGGACGGATGCCCTTTTCGGACAAGCTCTAGTAAAAAGTCAAGGGGAAGGGGCATCTGTGTATAAACATTTTGGGTTAGGGTTAATGTAGTGATAGACCGTAAATTGTGGGTGCTCAAAGACAATGCTTTTTAATTGAAATTGATCCTCAAACGCCGGGAACCAACGATCCCCTTCGGTTTCCACATTGACCACAGAGAGGTAAAGATCGGAGCAATAGGGTAGGGCTAAGCGGTAAATCTCTTCCCCACCACAGATGAAGAACTTTCGAGGATCTTTGTCCAGGGGAAGCTCACGAAGATCATGGATGACATGGACTGCCGGATGGGAAAAGCCCGATCGGCTCAGGACGAAGATCTCTCGTGCCGGCAAAGGGCGTCCGATCGACTCAAACGTCTTGCGTCCCATGACCAACACGTGCCCCCAGGTAAGCTGCTTAAACCATTGGAGCTCCTCTTTGATATACCAGGGAATGCGGCCTTCCCGACCAATGACCCGTGATGGGGTCATTGCGGCCACGGCGATCAGCCGCTGAGTAGATGGGTTGCTTGAGCGATCCATGGCACCTCCGGTCTCCTCCGCAACAGAGTTCGAGCCCCTTCGACGATCCGATCCCACTGCAGGGCCGGGCCCGGGTCGACCTTGTTCTGCTGAATATGATAGTGCCCTAACAGGCCCCGATAGCGACGCCACTGGACCTCGCTGAGCGTCGTCGTCACCAGTCGCCCAAATCGATCTTTGGGGTAATCGCATCGCAAAAGAGGAAACACCCGACACAAGGCGGCCGTCAAGGCAATCAGGGAGCGATATTGCGCCTCAGTATAATCGTATTGAACCAACAGTTGCCCATGAATCCGACCGAAAACCGGAGAGGTACGTGCCAGCCGGGGCACATACCCCTGATGATGGAACGTCACCTTGCCCCATTTCTTAGGGAAACGGATGCAAACTCCTCCCCGCCGGTCGTGGACGTACCATTCTTGTAAAACCCCCTGCTGACCGGGTGGATAAGCCCCGATGTTCGCAATCTCCACTCCCACGGATCGGCGGTTGGATTTGGTGGCATGCCAGGCCTCTTCCCGTAGATCCATGGTCTGGTAAATCGTTCCGTCCAAATCGAGGAGAAAATGTACGCTCAATCCCCGTTCTTCTAAAACCTGAAAACACCGCCGACTCCAACCGACCGCATCATAATGAAGGACAAATTGGTCCACCAGCTCCTGAAGCTGACGGATATCCGGTGGATGCTGGAGGGATCCGGTGCGGGAACCGAACGGATAGCGGCTCCGGTGTAACCCGGCCGGGAGACGGCTCCAATCCAACACCCCGTGGCCGGTGTAGGCATTCATACCATCGGGCTCATCCCATAGCACAACCCGCACCCCAACCGGCACCAGGTACCCGGCCACGACGATCTCTTGCCCGGTCCGTCGCACTTCACCTGATGGTGGAGGAACCGGATGGGACGTTGGAGCGGATCGAGTGCGAGATGGAAAATATGTCACTGCCGGAGTCGTGGTCCCGCAACCGGTCCCCAATCCACTCAATCCCACCAACCCCACAGCCAAGGCCCGAAGTGCGGTACGTCGGTTGATAGGCCGAAGAGGCCAGGATGATGGAGGAAAGTCCGTCTTCATACAGCAATCGGTGCACGAATCGGTGGGTGGGGGTGATAGTCCAACAACCGAATATCCTCGTATCGGAAGTCTTCCAACCGCCGGATCTCCGGATTCAACTCCACCCGAGGCAAAGGCCGTGGCTCGCGGGAGGGTTGGAGGCGAGCTTGTTCGATGTGGTTGGCATAAAGATGGACGTCGCCGAAACTATGAATAAATTCGTATGGCTGAAGCCCGGTTACCTGGGCAATCATTATCGTCAGAAGGGAATAACTGGCGATGTTAAACGGTACGCCCAGAAAGAGATCGGCGCTACGCTGATAAAGGTGGCAGCTCAATCGCCCCTCCAGCACATAAAACTGAAATAATACATGACAGGGGGGCAGTCGCATCTGATCCAATTCTCCGGGATTCCAGGCGGTAACCAGCAGACGTCGACTGTTCGGGTTTCGACGAATCTCTTCCACCACCCACTGGATTTGATCGATCGTCCGGCCGTCCGGTGCCCGCCAGCTCCGCCACTGCGCCCCGTAGATCCGGCCTAGATCGCCATTTTCATCCGCCCATTCATCCCAGATCGTCACCCCATGCTCTTGAAGCCATCGGACGTTGGTATCCCCGCGTAAAAACCAGAGCAGTTCGTAGACGATCGATTTGAAGTGGACCTTCTTGGTCGTCAGCAGCGGAAAACCGTTTTGGAGATTCACCCGAAGCTGCGCCCCAAAGAGGGAATACGTCCCCACACCGGTTCGGTCGGCCTTAAATCGACCTTCAGTCAGGACCCGATGCAACAATTCCAGATACGGCCGCATAATCTTCTCATTGATTCACCGTTTTCCTCTGGGAGGCTGCCTTTTCCTGACCGACCGTGCAAGTGTGTTTTGGAGTAAGAAGAAACTTGGGTTAGAAACAAAACAAAACCATTAACGGGAAC
>CAZBKV010000020.1:12474-14644 GCA_964492575.1 uncultured Verrucomicrobiota bacterium
GGGGTCTGCCGAATCCACCGGGGCAGATTTCGATCGCTTCCTCCCCAAGCCAAAAGATCGACGGAATGCGATTCGAATCCGCTCTGCCCACTCCTTCCAGCTCCGTGGCCGCCGTTCTCCATGACGTTGGGGTTGAAACATCGCCTTGGCCTCTTTCAAAATCCGGCGCGCCCATCGAAATTCCACAGCTAAGATCCCTAACCCTAAGGGAATAACGACGACTGCCGGACCGGGAAGCACGATCATCGCAATCCCTACCAGCAAGACCGTGCCACCCAACACAAAAACCACGACCCGTCGCACATAATGAAACCCTGCCTGTAAGACCTTCTGATTCCAACTCTGCCAGCGCCCTCGCCATCTTCCTTTGCGTGGGGAGGATCGGGTTTTGGATGATGCTCGATTCGACGCTGGCTCTGACGACATGGATCTGGGTTCGTTTCTTTTTCTTCCTAAAATTTAGGCTGGTGGACGATCCTCTTCGTTCGGAGGCGAAGCAGCACTCGATGAGGACCCCGTTTCTGTGGACGAAGAGGAAGAGGATTCTTTCTCCATATAATAGGCATCCACTCGGTCCGCTACGTCTCGATAGCCGATATCCACTTCGTAAATCGCTTTAAACTGTTCGATCGCCTCCTCTTGCCGCCCCATTTTTTCATATACACAGCCCAGCGTATAAAGCAGCTCCTTCTTTTCTTCATCAAATTCCGTTTTCTCCTTCAATGCATTCAGCAGACTGCGGGCGGCAAGATCATACATCCGTCGCTGTTCAAAACAACGGGCCAGCCAATACAAGGCCCGAGTCTTTAGATGAAGGCTCGCTTGAGCCTTTTGGAAATGTTGGATCGCCTCCCGCAACCGTCCCGCCTCAAAGAGCAGCTGTCCGTATTCGAAATGGAGTCGGGGATCGTTCGGATACCGAGCCACCCGCTGGCCGGCGTCCTCCAACAGAAACTGCTGTTTCCGTTGTAAAATCTCTTGCTTACGCTGCTCGTAATCCGGTGCCGATGGATCCAGCTGCTGGAGCTCTTCGTCGAACTTTCGGGCATAGATGTCGGCGATCGCCTTCTCAATCGTTGGATCCTTGGCTTCGGTCTGCTGGATGCGACGGTAGTATTCCAGCGCTCGATCGTATTCCTTCCGTTCGGCATATAACTCGGCAATGGCGCGAAGCAGACGTAGGTTCTGCGGTTCTTTTTCCAGCCGGGCCTCATATTCAGCAAGAAGCTGGGCCTGGGTATCGGCATCCCGATAATGACGCTCTTCTTTTTCCAAGATCTGGGCCTCTTTCTCGTCCTTCAAAACCTGCCGATACGAACTTTCCTCTTGTCCTAACTGCTCATATCCCCCTTCTTGCAAGGTCCGTTGGGCAGAAACTTCCTTCAGCAGGTCGTTCAGCGCCATATCCTCCGGATATTTCTGGACCATCGCCTGCAACAGCTCCTCAGCCCGGCCCCACTGACCCAATCGACCCAGCACACGAGCCAGCTTCATCGCCACTTCTTTGTTCTCCGGATCATGTTTTAGGATGATTTCGTAGGACAAAACGGCCGTGCGGGGGAAATCCGCCTCCACCGCGGCATCCGCCAGGACCTTATGCGCCGTAAGCTGAAGCGGATCTTTATTCAACACCTCTTCACACAACCGAATTGCCTCCACCGGATTGCGACGAACCAGGGCCTGGGCCGTAACGATTTTCGGATGCGTTCCTCCGAGTAACTTCTTGAGAAGCCCCTTTTTCCCACCCCGCTTGAACTGCGTCGCCCGCAGCGCTTCCCGGCACTCATAAAAACCGGGCTCTTCTTGCAGCACGCTCATAAACAACGTAATGGCATAGTCCAGGTTATTCCGCTCAAACGCGGCTTTCCCTTTCTCGTACTGCTCCCGTAAGGGGCGCGGGATGGCTCCGACACTCTTCTCTGCCATATCTGTCTCCTACTTTAAGCTGTCTCCTCAACAGGATCTATGCCAAAGTTTGGGAAACAATGACCGTGAAAATGGAAGCACTCCAAAAACTGACCCACCAGGTCAAACAAGTCTACGACCGCTGGATCCGCTCGGTCGCAGAGAAGTTTTCCCTCAACCCTCCCGAAGAACTCGCCGACCGCCCCGGAAAACCGACTGTCCTCCTCCTCGGTAACCATTCCTCCGGAAAATCCTCCTTCATCAA
>CAZBKV010000020.1:14654-15171 GCA_964492575.1 uncultured Verrucomicrobiota bacterium
CTTCATCAACTACCTCCTAGGCCAGGATCTCCAAAAGATCGGCCTGGCCCCGATCGACGACGGATTTACGGTCATCTGCTACGGTCCGACGCAGGACGAAATGGACGGTCACGCCGCCGTAACCCATGCCGAGCTGCCCTACCAGCAGTTCGAACGCTTCGGCAAAGATTTTTTAACCCGGTTCCGGGTCAAAACCGCGCCGGCCGATCTGTTGAAAGAAGTCACCCTGATCGACAGTCCGGGCATGATCGATTCGGCTTCCCGGACCGTAGGACGCGGTTACGATTTTGTAGAGGCCGTCCGCACCTTTGCCGAACGAGCCGACCTAATCCTCTTCTTCTTCGACCCGGACAAGCCCGGAACCACCGGCGAAACCATGGAAGTCTTTACCCAATCCTTAGCCGGCCAGGAACACAAACTGTTGATCCTCCTGCACAAGGTCGATCTTTTTGAAAACCTCCTGGACTTTGCCCGCGTTTACGGCACCCTCTGCTGGAATCTTTCCAAGATCATTCGC
>CAZBKV010000021.1:0-4654 GCA_964492575.1 uncultured Verrucomicrobiota bacterium
AAGCCAGACTTCGTTCCTGGGCGGAGCACTACGTCCACAACGCCCGCTATTGCCTCGAACATCGTATTCATCTCCATCCACTCTGTTGTTCTAAGCATTAGTCATGTTTCTTTAAGTGCATGCGGGCAATTGGGTTAAAGTCGAAAGCCCTGCACCTATGGTTGCCAGAATACGGACCGAAACAAACAATCTAGCCTCCTCTGATGGAATCTTCCATCGGCAGAAATAGAACGCCATTTTTCTTTCGATCAGCCGTGCCATGGTTGAGGCTTAAGGAGGAACGTTAAAACTTTAGCTAACTACTAGCTCTCATTGAGTACTGATAACATAAAGGGTTAACTCTATTTCTTCAATGCTTGAATCAGAAGGTCATTGGTTATTTGTAGGATGTGGAGTGGTGACTTTGAATTTTGTAGAATTAGAGAGCCTGAGAGAATAAAATTTTCCAATTCTTGGAAAAGCTAAAAGAGGTAAGGATGATTCACTCCCTTGGCGAGATAAAGGAGATTCTTGGAGCTCACAAAAAGGAGCTCCAGGAAAGGTACAGAGTGAAAGAGATTGGGGTCTTCGGATCGTTTGTGAGAGGAGAAGCCCAAGAAGAGAGTGATGTGGATATTCTTGTTGAGTTTGAGACCCCCATAGGATTGTTCCGGTTTCTGGAGTTGGAGGAATATTTAAGCCATCTCCTCGGTCGAAAGGTGGATCTGGTCTCCAAGAAAGCTCTCAAACCTCATATCGGAAAGATGATTCTAGAAGAACTTGTAAGAATATAAAACGGACATATAAAGACTATATACTCGACGCAATTACTTCTATCCAGGAAATCGAAGAATTTACCAAAGGAATGAGGTTTGAAACCTTTGTAAAGGATAAAAAGACCATCAATGCGGTCATTAGAAGTCTGGAAGTAATGGGAGAGGCTTTAAAGGAAATTCCTCTAGAACTGAAAGAGAAATGCCCAGAAATTCCATGGAAGTATATTACCGGAATGAGGGATAAATTAATCCATGAATATCATGGGGTGGATTTGGAGATTGTTTGGGAAGTTATAGAAAGAGAAATTCCACCGTTAAAACCTAAATTTGAGGAACTGTTAAAGGAGCTGAAAGAGTAGGATTTATTACGCGGATGGGATACCCCTAAAGATACGGCTGCGGAAGAATAACTTAAGATTCGAAAGAAAAGCAGCAGAAAAGATCAAGAAAAGACTCCCTCAAGAAAATTCTTTCAAAGGTTTCCTTTCTATGGTTTGGATGGAGACCGCTTGCTCTTGAAGCGGGCGATTCAGTTTTTGGCAAAGCAACTTAGAGCACTTGCCAAAATCGTTTACCTTGTTGTTTCAATGGCAGGAGCGAAAACAGGGTACAGGCGATGGAGGAAGTCAACGCACTGATTCAACAACGACGGCTGAAGTTAGAGAAGCTTCGCGCTTTGGGGGTGGATCCATTTCGAAACAAGTTCGCCCCTACTGAAGGCTGTGGCGAAGCACGGGCTCGGTATGAGGAAGGGCGGCAGGTGGCCGTGGCCGGTCGGGTGATGGCTCACCGGGATATGGGGAAGAGTCACTTTTTGGATCTGAAAGATCAGACCGGCCGGATCCAGATTTATGCGCGGAAGAATGATTTATCGGAGGCGGACTGGCAGATTCTGAAGCTTTTGGATCTGGGGGATTTTTTGGGTGTGGAAGGGACGATGTTTACGACCCGGACCGGGGAGATCTCGGTCAAGGCAAAACGCCTGGTCATCCTTTCCAAGGCGCTGCGTCCGCCGCCGGCCAAGTGGTATGGGTTGGAGGATGTGGAGACCCGGTACCGGCAGCGGTATTTGGATTTGATGGTGAATGATGAGGTTCGGGATAGATTCCTCAAACGAAGCGCTATTATCTGGGAGATCCGGAGGTTTCTGCATAGTCGGGGGTTTGTGGAGGTGGAGACTCCGATGATGCAGGCGATTCCCGGCGGGGCAGCAGCCGAACCGTTTCAGACTCATCATAAGGCCTTGGACTGTGATTTTTATCTTCGGATTGCTCCGGAGTTGTACCTGAAACGGCTTTTGGTCGGGGGATTCAACAAGGTCTTTGAGTTGGGCCGGGTGTTTCGGAACGAAGGGATCTCCCGACGGCATAATCCGGAATTTACGATGCTGGAGGTTTATGAAGCTTATGGAGATTACCGGAGCATGATGGAGCTGCTGGAGTCGATGATTTGCCATGTGGCTCAGACCGTGTTGGGGACCTTGAAGATTGAGCATCGGAACGAAGAAGGGGAGGTGATTCGGACGATCGATTTGACCCCGCCGTGGCGGCGGGTGCGTTTTAAGGATTTGGTTCGGGAAGAGGTTCGGAAACGGACCGGAATTGAAGACTGGTTTGCTTTGACGCCGCAGGAGCGCCATCGGGTGGCCGTGGAGGTGCTGCAATTGGGCGGAGAGATCGTGGAAGGGGCTGAAGACTTTGAGGTTACGAAGGCTGTGTTTGAAAAGCTCATTGAGCCGACACTGATTCAGCCGACGTTTGTGACTCATGTGTTGAAGGAATTTATTCCATTGGCCAAGGTTTCCCCGGAGGATCCGGATACGGTAGAGGTCTTTGAATGCTGTGCGAACGGTCAGGAACTGGCCCCGGCTTATACGGAGCAAAACGATCCGATTGAACAGCGGAAACGGCTGGAGGAACAGGTGGGCCAGGAACGCCATCGGTTGGACGAAGATTTTCTGGTGGCCTTGGAGCACGGGATGCCTCCGGCCGGAGGGTTAGGTTTGGGGATTGACCGGCTGTGTATGATGCTGTTGGGACAGCCTAGCATTCGGGATGTAATACTCTTTCCGCAGTTACGCCCCAAGGGATTACCTGCAAAGGTCGAGGAGAAATAAAGGGGGAAGCTTGATTTTCCAAACCTAACCGCCGGACAGATATTTTTTGGCCTTATCTTTATTATTTTTTGACCGCCTGGAGCCAAAGCACCGATTGATCGGGAAAGGGAGGGGTCAGCCGAACCGTTCGGCCTCCTTCAATCAACCTGCCGGGATGACTCTTGCCGGTGACAGGGTGAAGCCAGCGGACTCGAAAGGTTCCCTTTGTTTCTTTGAGATCCAATCGCAGGGGCTTAGAGTCCGGGCTATAAACGACGTACGTCTTTCCCGGCACAACCAAGCAATAGCCCGAGGAAGCTTGATCCGGATGGGGGATTGCTTGGGCTAGATCGATGGATTCTGCGATTCGACGGGTAAGTCCCATCGCTTTCCGAATCGATTCTGCATGGGGGATATCTTGCGAAGCCTTTTTCCCGCACCAGGTTGCGGTTTGGTGATTCAACGCTGCTATTCGATCCATAAACAGCGGCTGATGCCCACGGGTAAAGGCTTTCCATACCCATTGCGGATTGCCTCCTTCTCCCCACAGATGATCGGTGTCACAGAGGACGACCTTTCGTCCGTCATTGACCGGGGGATGGTCCCGGTAACCTCCTTGGGGATTAGGCGAGATCCAATCGGCCGGGCTTTGGAAAAGGGTTTGGTTGGATCCGCCTCGATATTGGAAGGTCATTCCGACGGGGTGTTGCTTTCCCTTCTTTTGTTCATACTCTCGGATGAAACGAATCATATGGTACTGCCATTCTGTCGAGTAGGGGCCGGCTTCATTACAGATTTCATACAGCACGTTGTTGAGATCATGGACCGTATCTATAACTTTCCGTACATAGGCTTCCTGCAGAGCAAGAACGTGAGGATGTTTTAGAGTATAATAGTCTAAATGTTTTGCGTCGATTCCGTTGATGTTATTGGCCGGATGAAAAGGATGGAATTGCCAGCTTTTCTCTGCAAATTGAAGGCAATGCCCTTCAAATAGCATGATGGAGACAAAAATTCCTCGACGCTCCGCTGCTGCAACTCGATCCCGCAGACGGCGGAAATAGTCTTCATTCCAGGCCTTAAGATTAAACTTAGGTTTTCCATCCTTGTCCTGTACGGGCCCAGGGATGGGGTCGGCTGAAGCTCAATCGTCCTCCTCGGCTGACGTACTGCCAGCGGGTCGGTTCCCAGCGCCAAAGCCGAATGAAGTTATGATGATGGGCCTGAAGGAAATTTAGATACGCTTCGAAATCAAATGCCGGGGGAGGATCCATAATTCCTAAATCTTCAAAATTACTCCAGGTATGCGATCCGGTGAGGTAAACAGCCCGGTGACCATCATCCGTAAAGTATCGAGGATTTTGTGGATGGACACGCAACGGGCCTCGAATGGTCGAATTCGGAACGTTGGCTTGAAGAAAGCCTGTTCCTCGTTCCATCATCCCCATTGCCAAGAGCCATCTACCGAGTTTTTGTAAGAAAGCCCGCCTTTGGAGACGATTCGTTGGATTGCCATTCATGGGACTAGTTTTTGGGGTTATTGAAATTTTGGCAACCCTATTTTTTGAAGGAACCTCTCTCGGTCAGTTGACGGTTCTCTCGTAATGGAGGCATGGAAGCCGGCCCATCCGATAAGGAGACGAGATAATCTAAGTCTAAGAAAAAACAAAGGGAACGGTCGCTCGGACCGTTCCCTTTCGGTTTCTCTCTGAGGCAGGGCAGGCAGGACTAGGCAGACCTACGAGGGCTAAAATAGGTCAGGTTAGTATTCCATGTCCTCCGGACCGCCGGATTCTTTCTTTTC
>CAZBKV010000021.1:4718-13661 GCA_964492575.1 uncultured Verrucomicrobiota bacterium
ACGTTGTAACCCTCGTTTCCTTTCCGGCGCTTGATTTCTTCGACAATGATCGAGCCTTCCACACCGGCGTTGTTGGCCAAGACGCGAGCGGGGGCTTCAATCGCACGCTTCACGATGTCGATTCCAATCCGCTCGTCGTCATTGGCCGGCTCCACTTTGTCAATCGCCGGCAAGCATCGCAGCAGGGCCACGCCACCGCCCGGCACGATTCCTTCCTCGACCGCAGCTCGGGTCGCGTGCAGCGCGTCCTCCACGCGGGCCTTCTTTTCTTTCATCTCGGTCTCGGTTGCGGCACCGACGTGGATGACCGCCACACCGCCGGCCAGTTTGGCCAACCGCTCTTGCAGTTTCTCGCGGTCGTAGTCGGAGGTGGTCTCCTCGATCTGGCGACGGATCTGGTTGATTCGGCCCTGGATCTCGGACGGCTTGCCGTAGCCCTCGACGATCGTGGTAGTCTCTTTGTCCACCACCACGGTCTTGGCCCGACCGAGGTCGTCCAGCTTGACGTTCTCCAGCTTGATTCCGATGTCCTCGGAGATGAACCGACCGCCGGTCAGGATGGCGATGTCTTCGCACATCGCCTTCCGCCGATCACCGAACCCAGGCGCCTTGACCGCGCAGCATTGGAGTGTGCCTCGCAGTTTGTTTACGACCAAGGTCGCCAGGGCTTCGCCTTCTACGTCTTCGGCGATCACCAGCAACGGTTTGCCGGCTTTGGCCACCTGCTCCAACAGAGGCAGCAGGTCTTTGAGGCTGCTGATCTTTTTCTCGTAGACGAGGATGTAGCAGTCCTCCAGCCGGCATTCCATCGTCTCCGGATTGGTCACGAAGTAGGGCGACAGGTAGCCCTTGTCGAATTGCATTCCCTCAACCACCTCAAGGGTGGTTTCGATCGACTTGGCCTCTTCGACGGTGATCGTACCGTCTTTGCCGACCTTGTCCATGGCGTCGGCAATGATCTCACCGATCATCGTGTCCCAGTTCGCGGACACGGTGGCTACCTGCTTGATCTCCTCCTTGTCTTTGACCTTCTTGGCGATCTTGTCGAGTTGATTGACCGCCGTTTCAACGGCCTTTTGGATACCCCGCTGGATGGCGATCGGGTTGGCACCAGAGGTGACGTATTTGAGTCCCTCGCGGAAGATCGCCTCGGCCAGGACCGTCGCGGTCGTGGTCCCGTCACCGGCGACGTCGCTGGTCTTACTGGCGACCTCTCGGACCATCTGGGCCCCCATGTTCTCAAACGGATCTTCCAGTTCGATCTCCTTGGCCACCGTCACGCCGTCCTTGGTGACCGTCGGAGAACCGAACTTCTTGTCGATGACCACATTGCGTCCTTTCGGACCCAGAGTGGCCGCAACCGCTTTGGCCAGTTTGTTCACACCCCGCAGAACCGCCTGACGGGCATTTTCATTGAAGAGTAATTGTTTTGCCGCCATAAGCCTCTCACCTCCTTAATTTAAAAGGTTTAATTTTGTTTTAATTAGCTCCCAAGTTTAATCCTCAATAATTGCCAAAATATCCTCAGTGCTTAGAATCTTATATTCTTTATCATCCACCTTGACTTCTGTTCCGCCGTATTTGCTGATCAACACACGATCCCCCACTTTGACTTCAAAGGGGACCTTTTTGCCCTCGTCATCGGTTTTCCCTGTGCCGAGGGCTCGGACAATCGCTTCAGTCGGTTTTTCCCGAGCGGTATCGGGAATGATGATCCCGCCCTCTCGAACCTCTTCTTCCTCGATCGGCTCAACCAGAACTCGATCACCTAACGGTTTGATCTTCATAGCGCACTCTTCCTTGGGTTGGTTTTTGGTTCTTGTTTTGGGAAACCTCCAACCGGTGCACTCGCACAGGCGGAGATTCCCCCCTCTTTAAAGGGATTGGGAAATCCGTTTACGACTTCTTCTTATCGTCGTCGATCACTTCCGCATCGATGACCTCATCGGAAGAACGGCCGCTGCCAGAGCTGCTGGCGCCTGCGGTGGCTCCGCTGCCGCCGCTGCTGGTAGCCCCTTGGGCTGCTGCACGGCGGTACAGCTCGGCCGAAGCCGCATGCCAGGCCTTCTTTAGTTCTTCCATCGTATTGCGCAAAGCCGTAACGTCGGAGCCTTCCATCGCCTTTTTGACGTCTTGAATTCGTTGCTCGATCTGGCGGCGTTGGTCGGCCGAGAGTTTGTCGCCGTTTTCGCGGAGGAATTTTTCGGATTGATAGACCAGGGCATCCGCTTCGTTGCGAAGCTCGATCTCTTCCCGTTTCTTGCGATCTTCCTCCGCGTACATCTCGGCCTCGCGGCGCATCCGCTCGATCTCTTCCTTGGTCAAGCCGCTGCTGGGCATGACCGTGATTTTTTGTTCTTTGCCGGTACCCAGGTCTTTGGCACTGACATGGAGGATGCCGTTGGCATCCACATCAAAGGTCACCTCAATCTGCGGGACTCCGCGTGGTGCCGGTGGAATATCTGACAGGATAAACCGAGCCAGCGATTTGTTGTCTTTGGCTAGCGGGCGTTCGCCTTGTAAGACATGGATTTCGACCGCCGTCTGGTTATCTGCCGCAGTCGAAAAGATCTCTGATTTCCGAGTCGGGATAGTGGTATTGCGTTCGATGATCTTGGTAAAGACACCTCCTAAGGTTTCAATTCCCAGCGAGAGTGGAATGACATCCAGCAACAGGACGTCTTTGACTTCGCCTTTGAGCACACCACCTTGGATAGCCGCCCCGACCGCGACGACCTCATCGGGATTAATTCCTTGGTGAGGTTTCTTTCCGAAGAAGTTCTCCACCGTTTGAACCACCCGCGGCATGCGGGTCATTCCCCCAACCAGGATGACCTCGTCGATGTCTTTTTCTGTTAAGCCTGCGTCTTGGAGGCATTGGCGTACGGGCGGAATGGTCCGTTCGAACAGATCTTCACAAAGCTGTTCCAGCTTAGCTCGGGTCAATTGCATCTGGATATGCTTAGGCCCCGTGGCATCGGCTGTGATGAAAGGCAGGTTAATCTCGTAAGTCAGAGTGCTGGAAAGAGCGATTTTCGCCTTTTCGGCTTCTTCTTTGATTCGCTGGAGGGCGTCTGGCTGATTCCGCAGGTCGATCCCATGTTCCTTTTTGAAGTTGTCCAGGATCCAATCCATGATACGCGCGTCCCAGTCGTCACCTCCCAAATGGGTGTTTCCGTTGGTAGCCTTGACCTCGAAAACGCCCTCTCCGATCTCCAGGATGGAGATGTCAAATGTCCCTCCTCCTAAGTCGTAGACTGCGATTTTCTCATCCTTTTTCTTATCCAGGCCGTAGGCCAGCGAGGCTGCTGTTGGCTCGTTGATGATTCGAAGGACTTCCAACCCGGCAATATGCCCTGCATCCTTGGTGGCCTGTCGTTGGCTGTCGTTGAAGTAAGCTGGGACAGTGATCACAGCCTGAGTAATTTTCTCTCCAAGCCGCATTTCCGCATCCGCCTTCAGCTTGGAGAGGATCATAGCGGAGATTTCCGGTGGACTAAATTGCTTGGGTTTGCCGTCGACTTCGACCTCCACCCACGCGTCGCCGTTAGGGGCCTTCACGACCTTGTAGGGGACTCGTTTGATCTCTTCTTGGATCTCGTCATACTTGCGGCCCATGAAACGTTTGATGGAGAAGATCGTATTTTTGGGATTGGTGATAGCCTGCCGTTTGGCCGGCTCACCGACCAACCGTTCCCCCGTCTTGGTGAAGGCCACGACTGAGGGAGTGGTCCGTTTCCCCTCGGCATTTTCCAACACCACCGCCTCCCCGCCTTCCATGACGGCCATGCAGGAGTTGGTGGTCCCTAAATCAATGCCCAAAACTTTTGCCATAGCGCAAACTCCTTTTCGCTGCTGATGGAATAGAGCAATTGGGGTACCGATTGGGGGGAGAGAACATAAGTGATTGTGTTTCAAGGGGTTATGTTGGGGACCAGGAACAATTCCTTTCCCAAAATGAGTCATTATGTCACATATGGGTTGTAGAGTCTGTGTTAGAATGGCGCAGTAAGGGGGGAAAGAGAGGAAGGAGGGGTAGGGAAGAGGAAAGAAAAGCTTGTGTGAGGGGGGATTTTGTGGGAAAAGAGAGGGAAGAGGCTTTTAGTTTCGATAACACCATAAAAAATTTTGCAAAACTCGATTGACAGTTTGGTGTTGGCTCATTAGCTTCTACACCTCGTCGAGAGTGACGAGGCGCACAGAGTAGAACTCGAACCTTCGAAGGGGGAGAGAAAAAGGAAGTGCGCTTCAACTCTTTTAGGCCCATGTAGCTCAGTCGGTAGAGCACGTCCTTGGTAAGGACGAGGTCGCCGGTTCAATCCCGGCCATGGGCTCCAGTTTTCATCATAGGATAACAAAAAGAACAACGAGAAGCGAGGGAGGCGTAACGCAAGATGGCTAAGGAACAATTCCAACGGACGAAACCGCACGTAAACGTCGGGACCATTGGTCATATTGACCACGGAAAGTCCACCCTGACGGCTGCGATTCTGAAGGTGCAGGCGAAGAAGGGGTTGGCAAAGGAGTTATCGTATGCGGAGATTACGAAGGGGGGGACGATTCGTGACGAGACAAAGACCGTGACGATTGCGATCTCTCACGTGGAGTATGAGACCGAGAAGCGTCATTATGCGCACATCGACTGTCCGGGCCATGCCGACTATGTAAAGAACATGATTACCGGTGCGGCCCAGATGGACGGGGCGATTCTGGTGGTGGATGCGGCCGAAGGACCGATGCCGCAGACCCGAGAGCACATCCTGCTGGCTCGTCAGGTCGATGTGCCGGCGATCGTGGTGTATTTGAACAAGGTAGATTTGGTAGATGATCCGGAGCTGCTGGATTTGGTAGAGATGGAGATTCGGGATCTGCTGAATAAATATGAGTTTCCGGGAGATGAGACTCCGATTATCCGAGGCAGCGCGAGAGGAGCCCTACAAGGAGAGGAGAAGGACGTGAAGTCGATTGAGGAGCTGTTGAATGCGATTGATGAATTTATTCCTGTGCCGCAACGGGAGATTGACAAGCCGTTCCTGTTGAGCATTGAGGATGTGTTCAACATTGAGGGTCGGGGGACGGTAGTGACCGGACGAGTCGAGCGTGGGGTCCTGAACCGGATGGATGAAGTGGAGATTGTCGGTTTAGGGCCGACGCGGAAGACGGTGGCCACGGATATTGAGATGTTCCGGAAAGTGTTGGATAAGGCCGTGGCGGGGGATAACATCGGCGTCCTGCTTCGGGGAATTAAGAAGGATGAGGTGGAGCGTGGAATGGTTTTAGCGAAGCCGGGGACGATTACCCCGCACACGAAGTTCCGAGCCGAGGTTTACGTTCTGTCCAAGGAAGAAGGGGGTCGGCATACGCCGTTCTTTACCAATTATCGTCCGCAATTTTACTTCCGTACCACGGACGTCACCGGTACGATTCGTTTGCCGGAAGGGGTAGAGATGGTGATGCCCGGAGATAATGTGAATTTGGAAGTGGAATTGATTTATCCGGTGGCATTGGAGCGGGGTCAACGCTTTGCCATTCGTGAAGGTGGACGAACAATTGGGGCTGGACGAGTGACGGAGATTCTGGAATAGTATAGAAGGGATGGCATTTGTACGGGCAGGGCGGTAGCTCAATTGGTAGAGCAGCGGTCTCCAAAACCGTCGGTTGGGGGTTCGAGTCCTCCCCGCCCTGCCAATTCTTTCTCTGCCGAAGGAGGGGTGGCAGAGTGGTCGAATGCGGCGGTCTTGAAAACCGTTAGGGCGTCCAGCCCTCGGGGGTTCGAATCCCTCCCCCTCCGCCAACAAGAAAACCGCGGATGAGAGGATCAGAGAGCTGTGAGTGGGCTGACAAAACTCTTAATTTGGGCTGCCATTGTGGGGGTTATTTTTGCCTTCCTTTGGTGGCGGGGGTATATCGCAAAGATTTCTCAGTTTATTGCCGAGACCCGTGAGGAGCTTCGGAAGTGTAGCTGGCCGACAAAGGAAGAGCTGAAAGGGGCGACGGCGGTCGTGTTGGTGACAATGGTATTGCTCGGTTTTTTCATTATGGTGGTAGATGCCATTTCCTTAGTCATTACTCGAGGGCTTTTGACTCATGTAGGGGGGGGCTAGAAGGATTTGAGAGAAAGATTTGAAGGTCAGAGAGAGCACACCGCGCACAGAGAGTAGGTTATGGAAAGCAAATGGTATGTCTTACACACCCTCTCGGGGCAGGAATTGAGGGTGAAAGAGAGTATCGAGAAGCGTGCGAAGATAGAAGAGATGGACCAGTATATTGAGGAGGTGCTGGTCCCGATGGAACGGGTTGCGGAGGTGCGCGGGGGCAAGAAGATTATTTCCAGCCGTAAGCTCTATCCGGGGTATGTATTCATTAAGATGAAGCTTTTTGATGATTCGGGACGGATTTTAGAGAAGCCGTGGAATTTTGTTCGGGAGACCCAAGGGGTGATTGGGTTTGTGGGGGATCCGCCGGTTTCGACTCCGGAAGAAGAGATCGATCGGATCAAAGAGCAGATCGAAGAATCGGAGGAGATGGAGAAGCCGAAGGTACGTTTTGAGGTTGGAGAGACGGTAAAGATTAACGAAGGGCCTTTCGAGAACTTTAACGGTGTTGTGGAGGAGATTGATTTTGAGAGGGGGAAGTTGCGAGTTACAGTAAATATTTTTGGTCGGAATACCCCGGTGGAATTGGAATTTTGGCAGGTAGAGAAAGTGTAAAAATAAGGGAACCGGTAAAAGGGGCTTGGGAGCATGGCGAAGAAGGTTGTTGCACAAATCAAATTACAGATTCCGGCTGGGCAGGCAAATCCGGCGCCTCCGGTCGGTCCGGCCTTAGGTCAGCATGGGGTCAATATTATGGCCTTTTGCAAGGAATTTAACGCGGCGACGCGTGACCAGGCCGGGCTGATTATTCCGGTGGTCATCACGGTTTATCAAGACCGATCCTTTAGCTTTGTTCTGAAATCCCCGCCGGCGTCGGTCTTGTTAAAGAAAGCGGCGAATATTGCCTCCGGATCCGGGACCCCGAACAAGGTGAAAGTGGGAAAGGTGACTCGGAAGCAGATTTTGGAAATTGCCCGGATGAAGATGAAGGATTTGAACGCCCGGACAGAAGAGGCGGCATGTCGGATTATTGAAGGGACGGCACGGAGTATGGGGATTGAAGTGGTGGACTAGAGACCGAAACCGACGAGCGGGAGAGCGCTGCTCGATAGAACCGCAGGAGGAGCTATGGCAAAGTTAAGTAAACGCTATCGTCAAGCATTGGCTCTGGTTGAGAAGAATCGGGCCTATTCGATCGAAGATGCGATCGATCTTCTAAAGAGGATGCCCCATCCGAAGTTTGATGAAACGGTAGAGATTGCCTTTCATTTGGGGGTTGATCCGAGAAAGTCTGACCAGATGGTCCGAGGGATGGTCGTTCTCCCTCATGGAACGGGAAAGAAGGTTCGGGTCCTTGTCTTTACCAAAGAAGGTCCGCAAGCCGATGCGGCCCGGGAGGCGGGGGCTGATTTTGTAGGGTTTGAGGATTTGATTGAGAAAGTGAAAGGAGGATGGACGGATTTTGATGTAGCGATTGCGACCCCGGAGGCCATGACAGAAGTGCGGAAGTTGGGAAAGATTTTGGGGCCTAGGGGATTGATGCCTAATCCGAAGGTCGGGACGGTAACGAATGAGGTTGGGCCGGCGGTAAAGGAAGCCAAAGCAGGAAGGGTAGAGTTTCGTGTCGATCGGACGGGGAACGTGCACATGCCGGTAGGGAAGGTTTCTTTTCCGAAGGAGCATTTGGTTGAAAACATCCGTGCGGCGATTGAAGCCATTCAACGGGCAAAGCCTCAGAATCTACGGGGGGCCTACATTTTAGGTTGTAGTTTGGCGGCGACGATGAGCCCTGGATTACGAATCGATCCAAGGGAGTATCGGTAGTTTATAAAGAAGAGGAGGAAGTGTATGCGTCCGGAAAAACAAGCTCTTGCCCAAGAATATTTAGAGCGAATCCAGAATGCCCCATTTTTCTTTCTGGTTGAGTATCAGGGGTTGAATGTGGCGCAGTTTACTGAACTGCGGCGTCGGTTAGACGAGGCAGAAGCAGAGATTCACGTTATCAAAAATCGGATCTTTCGGATTGCGGCTCGGGAGGCCGGGTATGAAGAGTTGCCGGAAGAATTGCGTGGGCAACTGGCGGTTGTTACGGGGCGGAAGGATATTGCAGCAGCTGCGAAGGTTATCAAAACCTTTGCTTCGGAGTTTGAGAAGCCGAAGATCCGGTTTGGTTTTTTAGGAAAGGATTTTCTGGGCAAGGAACAGATTGAGCAGATTGCAGATCTTCCGCCGATGGATCAACTGCGGGCGCAATTGCTGGCGACGATTTTGGCTCCGGCTACGCAATTGGCTCGGGTAATTCAAGAGCCGGCCGCCAGTTTGGCTCGCGTGATTCGAGCTTACATGGAAAAGCAGGGCGGAAGTGAAGGTTAAAGGTTTTCCCCACGCATTGACGGAGCGTGTGGGAGGAAGAAAAGAGAAAACTCGTCGGCTCAAACGAGCTTAATTCCTTCGGTGAGGAGCCGAAGGGCGACGAAGGAAGGAGAGGATCGAGCTATGGCGGACATTGAAGCACTGGTTAAGGAATTAAGTAATCTTACGGTCATTGAGGCAGCAGAGTTGGTCAAGAAACTGGAAGAGGAGTGGGGGGTAAGCGCGGCAGCTCCGGTGGCCGTGGCTGCGGCAGGTGCGCCAGGAGCCCCGGGTGCAGCTCCACAGGAAGAGGAGAAGACGGAATTTGACGTGGTGCTGTCCTCTCTCCCGGCCGATAAGAAGATCGCCGTGATTAAGGCGGTCCGAGAGATCAAGTCGGGATTGGGCTTAGCCGATGCGAAGAAGTTGGTTGAGAGCGCGCCGCTAGATATCCTGGTCGATCTCCCGAAAAATCTACCCTCATACAGCCAGAACA
>CAZBKV010000021.1:13671-15043 GCA_964492575.1 uncultured Verrucomicrobiota bacterium
ACCGTCCCGTGACGAGGATCCTTTTTCCGAAGGCGGTTCAATAGATCAAGTCCATATCGGGCTTAGCCGATGCGAAGAAGTTGGTTGAGAGCGCGCCGGTGGCTGTCCTGGAGGCTGTTTCGAAAGAAGAAGCCGAAGCGGCGAAGAAAAAACTTGAGGATGCCGGCGCAAAGGTGGAAATTAAGTAGTCTTTGTGTAAGAGAAAAGGTGGGCAGGGGGTGGTCGAAAGCCCCTGCCCTCCAACTCAATTGAAATGCCGATTCAAACTTCGTACGGGCCGGGCAGTTGGGAACAAAGATTGTGTAGATCTGAGCAGTCCGATCAAGGCTTACCTCTTCAACATAGAAAGAAGAGGAAGAGAGGTTTTCTGTCTCTTAATTCAAGAACCTGAAATTTTTGTCATTCTCCACAGATAGGAACGATTCCAATTCTGGAGCTATGCAAACCCAAAGCCAGAAGCGCATCAACTTCGGTCGGATTAAGGAAGTGATTCCACTTCCGAATCTGATTGAAACCCAGTTGAAGTCTTATCGGGAGTTCTTGCAGCTTGATGTGAAGCCGTCGAAACGGAAGAACATCGGGCTGCAGGCCGTCTTTAACGAGGTTTTCCCGATTGAGAGTTATGATGGGAAGGTCCGACTGGAGTTTGTTGAGTACGACATCGGTAAACCCAAGCGGGATTGGCTGGAGTGTCTGGAAGAGGGGGAGACTTATGCGGCCCCGTTGTACGTAACGTTCCGAGTCCGGGATGAATCGGGGGCTCGAGAGGCCCGGATCTTTATGGGAGACATTCCTTTGATGACCCCGCAAGGGAGCTTTGTGATTAACGGGGCGGAACGGGTGGTAGTCAGTCAGCTTCATCGTTCTCCAGGGATTGCTTTTGAAAAAACACAGCACGCGAGTGGAAAGGCCATTTATTCCTTCCGAATCATCCCGGACCGGGGATCCTGGTACGAGGCGCAGTTCGATACCAATGATCTCCTTTATGTCTACCTGGACCGGAAAAGGCGGCGTCGGAAGTTTTTGGTAACCACTCTATTCCGGGCCTTGGCCTTCCTTGATAGTGAGAAGAAGGGTCGGGATGCGGATAAACAACGGGGGACAGACGAGGAGATTCTTCGGCTGTTCTATGAGATTGAAGAACTTTCGGTGGAAGAATTACGGAAGAACCCAGAGGTTGCGAATAAAGTCCTTGTTGAAGATATCGTGGATGAAAAGAAGGGGGCTGTAATTGCTCGTGCCTTTGAGCGGCTAACCCGGTCCGTAATCCGGCAATGCGCTGAGATTGGAATCGAGAAAATCCGGGTGGTGGATGTCTCTTGGGATGATGGGATTATTATTCAATGCCTGCGTCGGGATCCTACGAGGAACG
>CAZBKV010000022.1:0-376 GCA_964492575.1 uncultured Verrucomicrobiota bacterium
TCAAAATCCCCTTCTCCCTCAAAAACTTCTCTGCCTCCTGCTCCTCACTCACTACTTTGGAAAGCGTTGCTAACCGCATCGTTCTCACCTCCTCTCCCGCTTTTTATTTTACCATAGTGGAACATCTTGATCAATCACCAACAATCTGCGGCGGCCTGGGGACGGGCCGCCCTACCCTTTTCTTGTCCCTTTGGAGCAGAAATTTAATAGATACCTGATCTTTCATTCTGCAATGGCCTTCTTTTTGAAAAAAGAGATCCGGGCTCTCGGGAGCACGGCTATAAACAATTTGAGACGCCAGGGGCTTATGTGGAAGGGCGCTCTTGGATGAGACTTTAAGGAGTAAGTGTAAGCGAAGGATGGTAAGGGAGAGGAG
>CAZBKV010000022.1:386-2145 GCA_964492575.1 uncultured Verrucomicrobiota bacterium
GAGTGCTTGCAGGGCGGTAAGAGACTTGTCTGACCAAGTGGGGACGGATAGACTGAGCGCTATGATTACGCATCGTTCTTTTGCTCGGGGTTGGTGGATCGGGGTGGTTGGCCTGTGGGCTGGGATTGCCGCAGGGAACTCAGCTCCGTTATCCCTGCATCCGGAGAATCCTCACTACTTTTTATTCCGCGGCCAGCCGACGGTGCTGATTACTTGCGGTGAGCATTATGGCGCGGTGCTGAATCTCGATTTCGATTACAAGCGGTACCTGCGCGAGTTGCAGCGATGCGGTTTCAATCTAACCCGGACCTTCTCCGGCGCTTACGTCGAACCGATTGGAGCGTTTGGGATCAAGAAAAACACCCTGGCCCCGCGTCCAGGCCGATTCATCTGTCCATGGGCAAGGAGTAAGGAACCAGGATATGCCGGTGGAGGGAACAAGTTTGATCTGGACCGTTGGGATGAGGCGTATTTCCGGCGCCTTCGAGATTTTATGAAAACGGCGGCGGAATGCGGCGTGGTGGTCGAGATGAACTTGTTCTGTCCTTTCTATAGTGAATCACAGTGGCGGCTGAGTCCGATGAATGCCCGAAACAATGTCAATGGTGTCGGCCATGTGGCTCGTACGAATGTCTATACCCTCGACCGAAACGGTGGATTGTTGAAGTATCAGGAGGCGCTGGTTCGCAAGATTGTGACCGAGCTGGCACCGTTCGACAATGTCTATTACGAAATCTGCAACGAGCCGTATTTCGGCGGCGTGACATTGGAGTGGCAGTATCATATCGCCGAGGTAATCGCTCGGACGGAAGAACGGCTCGGTGTACGACACCTTATTTCGCGCAACGTGGCCAACGGGCATCAAAAGATCATGCACCCCAACCGGTTGGTGTCGATTTTCAATTTCCACTATGCGTATCCTCCGACGGCGGTTACCGAGAATTATCATTTGAATCGTGTCATTGGCGACAACGAGACCGGCTTTCAAGGCACGAACAACGCTCCGTATCGGATTGAGGGATGGCATTTTATATTCGCCGGCGGTGGGTTGTTTAATCATCTGGACTATTCGTTCGTGGTAAGACATGAGTCGGGCGATTTTCAATATCCGTCCACTCAACCAGGCGGTGGAAACGCACTTTTACGGCAGCAGATTGGAGCACTGCACCGTTTTATAAAGAGGCTAGATTTTGTTCATATGCGGCCGATCCGGAATTTATGGGCAAATCCTTTGCCGCAAGCATTCCTAGGGCATGCGTTAGGACGACCAGGACGGCAGTATGCGTTTTATATTTCTCGTGAGCGGAAGAAATTAATCGTACCCGAGTTTGGGGCTGCGAACGAAAAGAAAACAGTTCGCCTGCAGCTTGCGTTACGATTGGAACTGGGGCGGTACAAAGTGCGCTGGTTTGACCCGTTACGGTGCCGCTGGATGGATTCAGTGATCGTGGAATCGGACGGACGCAATGCGGTCCAGGTCCGGACGCCGAGGTTCCTAAACGACATTGCCGCGGTGATCGAGCGAGCGAAGCATTGAGGGATGGATTTGAGAGAAAAGGATTACGGACGATGAATGAGAGTGGAGGGACGGTGAAACGTTGAGATCCTGTAGTGCGGGTCGGCATGGGACTTTTGCTACAGGGATGCATTCGGGATAAAGAACAGATCGAGTTGGGACGATCCGATTCCTATCACGAGGGACGTCAATATCCAGATCATGAAGGGGGGGTAGGCGAGCTCATCGGGGCCTTGAGGTTTG
>CAZBKV010000022.1:2155-9469 GCA_964492575.1 uncultured Verrucomicrobiota bacterium
ATTGCGACCAGGAGGAATGCCAGACCGAGGCCTGTGACGATGGTTGTGCCGCTGGGGGAATCGACCAGAGCGGATACGATGAGTCCAACGGAAGTCACGCCCAGGGCGATTCCCCAGGGGAGGAGGGGTTGTTTGCCGAATCTTTCAATGAGCAGTCGGGCACAGGCCGCCGGGATGATTAAATAACTAAAAACAACGAGCACTCCGGCCAAAAGCGACGGTAGTGTCTCAGAAAGTGTGTCTGTGGGGGTGGCAATGGTAGCCTTCCCTGGAAACGATTCGAAGAAAGGGGGAAAGACCACCCATGTGAAATACAAAAGATTTTAATTTTAAAAGAAGTGGAGGAGCGAATCAAGAAAATCTTTCCTGAGGCAGACTGTGCCCGCTTTGCATCCTGCACGCCGTGCGCGATGCGCTAAATAAAACCAAAAAATCGGGAAGCACTAGCCGAAGATCTCAAGAAAATCGATCGGGCAGAAACCCAAAAAGAGGCTGAGCAAGCCCTGCAAAACTTACGGAAACGTTGGGGCCAGCTCTACCCCAAAATCGTAAAACGCTGGGAAACCAAAGCCTACGCCCTCCTTGCCTTCTTCCGTCACCCAAAACCTATCCGAAAATTCCTCTATACCACCAACCAGCTCGAACGGCTGGCCAAAGAAAGAAAACGACGAACAAAAGTAGTAGAAGTATTCTGCGGGGAAACGCCGTGGAAAAACTCCTGTTCCTCATCCTATCCCAAATCAACGAATCTTTCAAAGCGCGTAGACTCCATGGGTTTGCTGAAATGCTAACAGAAAACTGCCCTGCCAGCCAGACACAATAGCCGGTACACTATACTGGGCAGCTTGCGATCCATGTCGCCTTGCCTTTGCGTTTAGTCCAAATAACCTTAACTTGAATCCTGCTCTGACAAACCGTCTCGGGACGGATCCCTCCCTTTCTGGATGCTCCTATCTTGCTGGATTTTTGCTGGAAAAACAAAACCGGGGGCTTGTCCCGAATTGGTTCTTTGGGGATCGTAAGTCATTGAAAATCAACTGGAGCCAGTGGTCGGATTCGAACCGACGGCCTACGGTTTACGAAACCGTTGCTCTACCGCTGAGCTACACTGGCCCCCTTTATCGCTCCAAAAGCATATCCGGTTCTCCCACCAATGCAAGTCTGTTTTCCTCTCCTCAAAGGCAAAAGGTTCTGGCTTGCCCTTCGCTGGGCATGATTTATGCTAAAAAAGAGCGGCATTCGAACCGCCGTCGGAGGAACATCATGGCACAACAGAAAAGCAGCACAGGACGGCATGGAAAAGGATACGCAATACGGATTGGCCTGGTCAGCTTATTGATCGGAGCCCTCTGTGCAGGAGGATATCTTGTTTTCGGACGAAGTACTCCCCCAACTTCCTCTTCGACTCCTTCCACTTCCCCTACGCAGACAAACAAACCAACGATTCACTTCTCTCCTCTGGAGTCGACGAACGCACTGGCGGATTTGTGGGCTGCGATTCGTCAGGCCGAGCAGCATCCACCGATCATGCCCGGTCCATTTGATGCCGCCATTACTCGTTTTACCGCCTATCTGATGCAACAGGTCCATTACTCCCGGCATCTGTTTGATGATGAAATGGCGAGTCGATTTTTGACTCTTTATATTAAAATGCTGGATCCTCAGCGGCTTTATTTTCTGCAGAAAGATATAGATCAGTTTAATGTTTATCAGACGACGTTGGATGATCTGATTTTACAAAAGGGGAGTTTATTGCCAGCGTATCAGATTTTTTCTCGATTTTACCTCCGTCTGCGGCAACGGGCCGAATATGTAGCCGGGCTGCTTCAGACCAATCAATTCCGGTTCGATCGGGATGAATGGCTGAATCTGGATCGTGAACATGCTCGCTGGCCGGCAAATATGGAGGAAGCCAAAGACTTGTGGCGGCGGTATCTGAAGTATGAATATCTGCAAGAGAAACTTTCGGGAGCGAAGCCAAAGGAGATTATTACTACCCTAGCCCGCCGATATCGCCGTTCTTTGTTATTAATCGGAGAATTGGACCACGAAGACATCCTGCAGTTTTATCTCAGTGCTTTATGCCAGGCCTATGATCCGCATAGCGACTATATGGGACGGGCGCAGTTGGAGAACTTTGCGATTAATATGCGACTTTCCCTCTTTGGAATCGGGGCTCTATTGCGTTGGGATGACGGGTATTGCAAGATTGAGAGCTTGATTCCAGGCGGGCCGGCGGAGCGATCCGGAAAGATTCAACCCGGAGATCGCATCATTGCAGTTCAACAAGAGGGAGAACCGCCGGTCGAGGTGGTGGATATGAAGCTTCAAAAAGTGGTGGATATGATTCGGGGGCCGAAGGGCACAAAAGTCACCCTTTACATTATTCCAGCCGATGCGAAGGATCCGAGCGAGCGGAAGGTTGTGACGTTGGTACGGGACGAAATCAAGCTGGTCGATCAACGGGCCAAGGCCTTTGTGGTCGATCGAGTTGGACCGGATGGACAGACCAATCGAATCGGGATCATCGATTTACCCTCCTTCTACGCCTCTGTGAATCTGGGAACCGCCAATGTGGGCTCAAACAATGCAAGCACTTCGGAAGATGTGGCTCGATTGTTACGGAAATTGGAGAAGGTAGGATGCGAAGGAATTATTTTGGATTTACGGAAAAACGGTGGCGGTTCCTTAGAGGAAGCGATTCGCACGACAGGGCTATTTATCCGGGAAGGGCCGATCGTCCAGGTTCGAAACAACAGTGGGGAGATCTTGATAGAATCCGATCCGGACCCAGATATCGCCTATAAAGGTCCCTTGTTGGTTTTGGTCAGTCGATTTAGTGCTTCGGCCTCGGAAATCCTTGCGGGAGCCTTGCAGGATTATCGTCGAGCGCTGATCGTTGGAGATAAATCCACGTTCGGCAAAGGAACCGTTCAGACCATCTTAGAACTCTCTCGCTCAAAGAGCTTTCCGCCAGACATCAATCCAGGAGCTGTCAAGGTCACAATTCGAAAGTTTTATCGGCCCAATGGAGAATCGACTCAACTGCGCGGAGTAATCCCGGACATCATCTTGCCTTCTATTGATAATGTGTTAGATATCGGGGAAAGCTCACGGGATTATGCCCTTCCGTGGGATACCATCAGCCCGGCCGAGTTTACCCCGATGGATATGGTGAGCCCTTATCTGGCCAAGCTGCGGGAGCGGAGTGAAACCCGCCAAGCGCAGGACCCAGAGTTTCAGTTCATTCGCCAAGACATCCAGGAATACCTGGAAAAGAAGCGCCATCCAGAGGTCTCTTTAAATGAACAGGTTCGGTTAAAAGAGAAAAAAGAGCGTGAAGCCCGTCAAAAGAAACGCCAGCAACAACGGAAGGCCCGAAAAGGAGCACCGGAGACAGTTTATGAGATTACCTTGGCCCAGGTAGATAAGCCGGGCCTTCCCCCACCGATGAAAGAAAAGAAAAAGACAGCGGCTCTTCAACGGTCTTCCCGTTCCGTCGGATCCAATTCCGAAGAGACGAAGGCTCCATCGATCGATATAGCCTTAGAAGAGGCAAAAAATATCTTGTTAGACTGGATTCGGCTCATCAAATCGGAGGAACTTCCACCGGTGAGTCCTCCGGTCGCTCAAGCTTCTCCTTGTTCCAAAGAGATTCATCCGACGAATCCGAAGGCTGCAGTCCGTGAGTGATTCCCTTCCATCTTCATCGTCGGAGATCCATCCTTGGGAGACGATTCGATCCGAGGAGGAGGGATTTTTCCGGATTTTTCGGGTGGTTCGGGAATGGAAGCGTTGTCCGGTCAGCGGCCGGGAATTTGATTTTTACATTTTGGACTGTCCGGATTGGGTGAACGTGATTGCCCTTACGCCCGATCGACAAATCGTCCTCATTGAACAATATCGCCACGGTAGTGAGGAAATTGAGCTGGAGATCCCTGGTGGGGTTATGGACGATAACGATACGTCTCCCGTGGAAACCGGAGTCCGAGAACTACGCGAAGAAACCGGATTTGAAGGAGAAGAGGCCCAAGAACTGGTCCGATTCCGCCCCAATCCGGCCATGATCCGAAACTGGTGCCATGTCATCCTGGTTAAAAACTGCCGCCGCGTGCACCCCACCCATTTTGACGAGACCGAATGGATCGCCACCCGACTGGTCCCCATCGAAGAAATTCCGAATCTGATTGCTTCTAACCAGATCACCAATGCCATGGTTCTGGCTGCGTTGTACCATTTTGACGTATGGCGTCGGGCCCAAAGTCAGCGTGGGTAATGCTCTCTCCCTGGCAAGGCCGTAAGATCCTCTCCCTTCGAGAAAAGGCTTACTGGAGTACTTGCACTCTGCTTGACCATAAAAAGGGTTGGGCCTACGTTGAAAGATGACACGGGGAGCTGCCCAGTCGGATTCAAGGCTCGAACGAATCCGACAAAGGCTGAGAGGGCAACGCGGGGGCGTTGCCGACCCGCTGAACCTGATCCGGGTAATGCCGGCGTAGGGAACAGCCTTGAAAAGTGCTTTTCCCACAACGGTTCTGCTCCGCAGAGCATGAATCCGACAGAGGCCTGCTTCCCCCGTGTCAGAAGAAAGAAAATGGGAAAGTGTGTGTTGGGGGACGATTCCGATGAGTAATCTAACCAATAAACAACAAAAAACAGAGGTCCAAGGCCGTCCGACCGTTCGTCGGACCTACGTGTCGGGAAAGCGATTTCCGTTCCTCCGTGTCCCGATGCGAGAGGTCCAACAAACCCCTACCCGATTAAGCGACGGATCGTTTGAACAAAATCCTCCCATTCTTCTCTACGATACGACTGGTCCTTGGGGAGATCCGGAACAGTCTCCGAAGATCGAGGAAGGGATCCCTGCCCTTCGTCTTGAATGGATTCGCCGTCGAGGGGACGTAGAAGAGGTGGATCCAACCCCCCGCCGCCGGGAATTCTTAGAAGCGATGAAACAAAACGGGAGGCTCCTTCCTGCCGGGAGCCTTCGGCCACGACTCCGGGCCAAGCCCGGTCGACGTCCCACCCAACTCGAATATGCCCGACGAGGGGAGATCACCCCGGAGATGGAATTCATTGCCATCCGGGAGAATCAAGGTCTGGAACTGCTCCGAGAACAAACCGGGGAACATCACCCACGAAACTCGCTGCTTTTCCAGCATGCATTTCCGCGCCCTGATGCCCCGGAACTGTTCCGTCGTTTTCCCCAACGAATCCCCAAAAAAATTACCCCGGAATTCGTCCGAGACGAAGTCGCGGCCGGCCGGGCTATTATCCCTTGCAACATCAACCACCCGGAAGCCGAGCCGATGATCATTGGCCGGAACTTCTTGGTCAAGATCAATGCCAACATTGGAAACTCTCCCCTGGCCAGCGACATCCACAAAGAGGTGCAAAAGATGCTCTGGGCCATCCGCTGGGGGGCCGACACGGTCATGGACCTCTCCACCGGAAAAGACATTTACCGAACTCGAGAATGGATCCTTCGAAACGCCCCGGTTCCGATCGGCACAGTCCCCATCTACGAAGCCTTGGAAAAGGTCGGGGGAAACCCTGCGGATTTAACTTGGGAAATCTATCGGGACACGTTGATTGAACAGGCCGAACAAGGGGTGGACTACTTTACCATCCACGCCGCCCTGCTGCTCCGATTCATCCCCCTTACCGTAGATCGTATGACAGGCATTGTCAGCCGGGGCGGATCCATCATCGCAAAATGGTGTCTGGCTCATCATGAAGAAAACTTCCTTTACACCCATTGGGATGAGATTTGCGAAATCCTTGCTGCCTACGATGTGGCCGTCAGCATTGGGGACGGACTGCGTCCCGGCTCCATTGCCGATGCCAACGACGAGGCGCAATTCGCGGAGCTGAAGGTCCAGGGAGAGCTAACCCGTCGGGCTTGGGAGCATGGAGTCCAGGTGATGAACGAAGGCCCGGGCCATGTCCCACTCCACCTCATCGAGGAAAACATGAGAAAGCAGTTAGAGTGGTGCCATGAAGCCCCGTTTTATACCCTAGGCCCTCTGCCGACCGATATTGCTCCCGGATACGATCATATCGCCACAGCTATTGGCGGGGCACTGATTGCATGGTTTGGAACAGCCATGCTCTGCTATGTCACCCCTAAGGAGCACCTTGGCCTTCCGGAACCGGAGGACGTGCGAGAAGGAG
The DNA here is from genome assembly GCA_964492575.1 of uncultured Verrucomicrobiota bacterium. Lineage (GTDB taxonomy): Bacteria > Verrucomicrobiota > Verrucomicrobiia > Limisphaerales > CAZBKV01 > CAZBKV01. Next base: position 8,330 of record CAZBKV010000022.1, read on the forward strand.
TCCTGGCCTTCAAAATCGCAGCTCATGTAGCCGACCTGGCTAAGGGACATCCAGGCGCTCAATACCGAGATAATGCCTTATCCAAAGCCCGTTTCGAGTTCCGATGGGAAGATCAGTTTAACCTAGGACTAGATCCAGAGCGCGCTCGGTCGCTTCATGATCAGACCCTCCCGGAAGAGCCAGCTAAGTTGGCGCACTTCTGCAGCATGTGCGGTCCCAAGTACTGTGCCATGCGGATCAGCGAAGAGATTCGAGAAATGTCTCCCTCCTCCGCGCTCGATGCCAAAACGATTGAAGAAGGGATGAAACAAAAGGCCAAGGAGTTCTTGGAAAAAGGCGGCGAGCTTTATATTCCCACGACTCCTTCGTCTGACAATTCATAAATATCAAGCCATCTGAAAGGAACGAATCCTTCCATAGAAAGAACGAGACTTATTTTTGGGGTTGAGAAGGATTTTCGACGATCCATCGAGCGGCTTCGAGGGCAATGAGATAAGATTTCCAACTAAATCCAGCTATGATTCCGCGGGCTACCGGAGCGATCATGGAACGGTGGCGGAAGGGCTCTCTGGCGTAGACATTGGAGAGATGGACTTCGATGACGGGGGTAGGAACAGCGGCAATGGCATCTCGAATGGCGATGCTGGTGTGAGTATAAGCGGCGGCATTCAAAATGATCACATCCGCAGAATCCACACTCTGTTGGATCCATTCCACCAGTTGGCCTTCGTAATTGGTCTGCCGCCAATCCACCTCCATCCCCAACTCGGCGGCCCGCGCCCGAACCGCAGCCTCAATCTCTGCCAAAGTCCGACGTCCGTAGGTCTCCGGCTCTCGAAGACCCAACAGATTCAAATTCGGACCGTTTAGAAATAGAACTTTCATTGAGAAAAATCTACCCAACCCCACTTTCCCCTGCCAACCCTTTCCTCAGAAAAGCAAAGAATAGGATCTATTAAGAAAAGGTTGCCTGACGCCGCTTAGAACGCATCCGAAAAATCGGCAGGGATGAAAAGAAATCCGACAATGTGATATTGTGATCTTGAAAAATTCATGCGTCTTACCCTTGAAAAAGCACCGTCTCACGACGGTAGCTACCAGGCCTTCGGAAGCTGCGCGGGGAAACGAACGTCCTGTGGC
>CAZBKV010000022.1:9479-14978 GCA_964492575.1 uncultured Verrucomicrobiota bacterium
GCTTAAAAACTCATCCGAAAGATCGACAAAAAGGCCGGAAAGAAACGCGACGACGTGATGCCGTAACCTCGAAAAAATCCACGCTTTACGGCGATAGCCACATGGTCTTTGGATGCTCCAAGGAGAAACGAACGTCATGTAGCTCCGCTCCTCAGAGCGTGGAAGAAAATCAAGGATCGTCCCCCATGCCTTTCCTGACTTTTCGACCAAGCTCTACTCTCCTTTTCCCTTCTCAAGCCGTCGGTTGGCGGTGTTTGCTCGTCAAGCGGAAATTGTCTCGCTATAAGCAACTGACCGAGTTGCAGAATGGAAAAAGGAAAGGGAAGGATGCACGCAGCGACACAATCGATTCCTTCATGGTACTGGGCAGCCTGTGCTTTTGTGGTGGGATGCGTGGTCGGTAGTTTCCTGAACGTCTGCATCTACCGACTTCCCCGGAATGAAAGCCTATGGTGGCCGCCGAGTCATTGCCCGCATTGTCATCATCCCATCCCTTGGTACCTCAACATCCCGATCCTTAGCTGGTTGATCCTGCGAGGTCGATGTCGATGGTGCGGGGCAAAAATCTCCGTGCGGTATCTTCTTGTGGAATTTCTGACTGGGTTGGTGTTTTTAGGGTTATGGCTGCGGTTTCATACGGTTTCGGTCTGGGTCGTAGGTGCCTATGCCCTCTTCGCCGCGATCCTCATTGCCGCTTCGTTCATCGACTTGGAACACTATATCATTCCAGACGGATTAACCTTGGGCGGAATGGTCCTGGGGATTTTTCTTTCCATCTTCATCCCGCAATTGCACGGGGCGACCTCTCCAGCGATCTCAGGGACACGATCCTTGGTCGGGGCCGGATTAGGAATGGGATTACTTTATCTTGTCGCCCTACTGGGCCGACGACTTTTCGGCCGGCAAACCATCGAGTTAGACGAACCTATCTGGTTTACCCTGGATCGCGAAAAGATCGTCACGGATGAGGAAGAGATTCCGTGGGAAGAACTCCTCTATCGCCCAAAGGATACAGTGAAGCTGGAAGGAATACGGGTTGAATTACCGGACCGATGTACTTGGCAGGTCCCGGTGATTCGAACCCAAACAGAGCTTCGAGTGGGAGAAGAGGTCTTTCCGGCAAAGGAAAGCCCGATTGTTCGGGTAGAGGCTCAAAAGGTGATCCTACCGCGTGAGGCGATGGGATTAGGAGACGTGAAGTTTTTGGGAGCTATCGGAGCGTTTTTGGGTTGGCAGGGGGTGATTTTTACCGTTGCTGTCAGCGCGGTACTCGGCACGGTTGTGACGTTGCTCTTCATGGCTTTGGGTAAACACGATCGATCTCATTTGATCCCCTATGGTCCCTATCTAGCCGTTGCGGCTTTGCTTTGGCTCTTCCGAGGCCCAGAACTCCTCCGCTGGTGGCTTCAACTTGGAACCTAAAAACCGCCCGGATTTTCTCTCAAAACCGATCGAATGCCCCCCTCGTACCAGACGTCTCTTGTTTAAGAACAATAGGAGCAAAGAGAAGGCTTCCCTTTTGCTTTGTGAACAGACATAAAAAGGAGATATGAAACGGATCTTAGCACTGTGGATTGGTAGTCTGCTTTGGGCAGTAGGAGTGGGGGCCTCGTCGGCTTCCTTTGACTGGCTGGCCCATCTGAAAAAGGAACATCCGCGCCTGCTCCTTCGGCCGGCTGACCTCGATCGAATCCAGCGTCTCCGTCAATCGGATCCTTTGATTCGACGTTGGGCCGATTTGCTCCATCAAGAAGCCGATCGAATCTGCAAGCAACCTACTTCTCGATACGTGTTACCTGATGGGAAACGTCTTTTAGCAACCAGCCGACGTGTCCTCCACCGAGTCTATACGCTAGCCCTGATCTATCGCCTGGATCCCCAACCGAAATACCTTCGCCGAGCCTGGCAGGAGCTGGAAGCTGCTGCCCGATTCAAAGACTGGAATCCGAGACATTTTCTGGACACGGCGGAGATGTCCCATGCGTTTGCCATCGGCTACGACTGGCTCTACGACCAATGGACCCCTCAACAGCGAAAGGTCCTTCAAACAGCCCTGATTGAGAAAGGATTGAAACCGGCCTTACAGGTCTATCGCCGTGGTGGGTGGTGGGCCAAGTCCCGATTCAACTGGAATCAGGTCTGCAATGGAGGGATCGGCTTAGGGGCCCTGGCCATCCTGGATCAGGAACCGGCGTTGTGTACGGAAATCTTAAATCATGCCGTGCAGTCAATTCGAATCGCTATGGGCGAATTTGCACCGGACGGCGCCTGGCCGGAAGGTCCAGGGTATTGGAATTATGCTACAAGATACAACTGTGCGTTTTTGGCCGGTCTAGAGTCAGCCGTCGGGACGGATTGGAACCTCTCTCAAATGCCAGGATTTGCTCAAACAGGATGGTTCCCGATCTACGTCACAGGACCGTTGGGACGAACCTTCAATTTTGCCGACGGCGGGGATGGAAGCCTGCGGGCTCCTCAGATGTTCTGGCTGGCTCGGAAGTTCCATCAGCCGCTCTTTGCATGGCATGCCCGCACCTATGCGGCTCCCGCACCCCAGGATTTGCTATGGTATGTGCCTACGAAGACGGATCCGGTCCGAGCTCGTCTGCCGCTGGATCGCTATTTCCGTCATGCGGAGATAGTCACCATGCGCACCGCCTGGCTCGATCCCAAGGCTACATTTGTAGGATTTAAGGCGGGGGACAATCGTTTCAACCATAGCCACCTTGACCTAGGAACGTTTGTCTTGGATGCTCAAGGCCGACGCTGGGCTGTGGATCTGGGAAGCGATAATTATAACCTGCCTCAATATTTTGGTCGCTTGCGATGGACCTACTACCGTCTCCGGGCCGAAGGACATAATACCCTGGTCCTCAATCCCTCGGCAGGCCCCGATCAGGATCCGAAGGCCGCAACGCAAATCATTCGATTCCAATCCAAACCCCAAACCGCCTTTGCCCTTGCGGATCTGACCGCAGCGTATGCGAAAGACGCCAGTCGAGTATGGCGAGGAATTCGGTTGGACCGCCGAAACCAGTCGGTTCTGGTCCAGGATGAGGTCACCTTCCGGAAACCAGGGGAACTGTGGTGGTTCCTTCATACTCCGGCCCAGATTACGCTTACGTCCGATCGTCGGACGGCAATCTTGCGACAAGAAAAGGACCAACTTCTGGTAAAGATCCTTTCCCCTGCCTCAGCCAAGTTCCAAATCCTAAAGCCCCAGCCACTTCCAACCTCTCCTCATCCAAAAGGGCAAAGAACCAATCGCGGAATCCAGAAATTAGCCATTCATCTGCAACACATTGATTCCGTCCGTCTGGGCGTTCTTTTGAGCCCGGTAGAGAAAAAGAAATCGTCGAAAGAAAAAACGCCAACCCTTATTCCTTTAGAAAACTGGTAAAAAGAAAGAGTCCTATGCGCCGGAGAGAGTTCCTTCGTTTGACGGTGGGCACGCTGTTTGCAGCCCCGCTGCAAGGCGCGTCCCGAAACCTCCGAATCAAGCAGGAAGAAGAGGAGGCGATCCTTGCGACCGCAAAAGAACGCATCCGCAAATACCGGCAAAAACTCGTTACTTTCCACATTCGGCAGAGCCACGGCCAACCTATTCAGCATGCTCGGGTCCGTCTCCATCAAACCCGCCATGCGTTTCTCTTTGGATGTAATTTGTTTAGATGGGGACGGATCCGGGATCCAAAACGAGAAGAGTTGTACCGGCAACGTTTTGCCGCGCTTTTAAATTATGCCACCCTTCCTTTTTATTGGCGCTCTTATGAACCGCAACCTGGGAAACCCCAGTATGCCTACACAGAGGCCGTCGCCGCATGGTGTCAAAAACATGGCATTACCTGCAAAGGACATCCCCTGGTATGGGATCATCCGGCCGGTTCTCCCACATGGCTGCCGGAAGATTTACAACAAGTCCAAACCTTATCTATAAGGCGAGTCCGTTCCATCGTCTCCCATTTTGCAAACCAAATTCAAATTTGGGATGTGGTCAACGAACCGACCGATCTGGGCCGTTTCCATACAACCATGAATCGCTTTGCCCGATCCCTCGGAGCAGTGCGATATACAAAGATCCATCTCCAGACCGCTCGCCAGGCCAATCCTAAGGCCCTTTTGTTAGTAAATGATTATCGGACCGATCAGGCCTATCTCCAAATCCTCCAGAAACTAAAGGATGAGAACGGGAAATTCCTCTTCGATGTCATCGGGATTCAAAGTCATATGCATGGAGGGCCGTGGCCTGTAAGGCGCGTCTGGAAGGTGTGTCAACGTTTTGCTCAACTTCAAGTCCCGTTGCATTTTACCGAGACGACGATCGTCAGCGGACCTCGTATAGGCAGAAAATGGCAATCCACAACCCCCGAAGGCGAAGAAAAACAAGCCGAGGCCACAGTTCGATTTTATACAATCCTCTTCAGTCATCCTGCGGTGGAAGCCATCACATGGTGGGATTTCTCTGACGATGGGGCCTGGCAAGGGGCACCTGCCGGATGGCTTCGACGGGATATGTCTCCTAAACCGGTCTATGAACGGATGATAGAACTGATTAAGAAGAAATGGTGGACCTGTGCCGAAGGAGTAACCGATTCCAACGGTCAATGGACCGTCTCCGCGTTTTTAGGAGAATATAGTTTAGTTATAGAAACAGAAAGCGGTCAGCGCTGGTCTCAATCCATTTCGATCCAGCGATCCACACCAAGTCATATTAAAATCACTCTTTCTTAAGCTCCATCAAAAACACCGCTCCCTTCTCGTTAGAGCTTGTCCGAAAGGGTATCTGTCCATTTTTCTATCTTAGCGCGATGGGAATATCGCGCCCTACCGCAACACGGCTTTCAAATGCCAAGGAAAGGCAGGGCCGGTTTGTCCCCAAACCGCCGCATGAAATTACATTTCCCCCTTCCCCCCGGCGCGCTGAGGACAGCGCGCCCTACCTTCCAAATTCCCTTTCGAACGCCCAGGGCCAGGTAGGGCGGTTTGTCCTCAAACCGCCGCAAGGAAATTCACCCCCTTCTTCCACGCTCTGAGGAACGGAACAACAGCAAGGATCAAAGCCGCAACAGAGAGCTTCCCTTCTCTCGTAGCCCCCTCGTCAGACAATAGCGTTTTCGTCATCCCGCCTCCCCTACTCCGCCTTCAACCGATAGAAATAATTCTTCCCTGGCTCTACATCTCGATCGACCCACCGATTCTCCGGCGGCGTGCCCGTAAGCCCCTCCACAATCGGCACATACGGCCCTTCCACCGATTCCGCCCGCAAGATCGTATACACCCTGTTTCCCTGCGACGGCCACCGCAACTCAATCCCTTCCTGACCCGGCTCTCCTACCACCTGCACCCACTGAATCCGCAAATAAGAATGGGCATCCTGCGGATCCGTCCCGGCCAAAAACTCCTCCAAATTCGCCATCCCATCCCCATCCGCATCCTGCACCGCATCCGCCGGATCAGGAACCACCCAAATCCAATTTTTTGGATAAACTCTGAGGGCTT
>CAZBKV010000023.1:0-6232 GCA_964492575.1 uncultured Verrucomicrobiota bacterium
CTCTCAAAAGGCCATGCATGCCGCGATGGCAGGTGGGGTGTTGCAGGTGTTGAATCACGGGATTATCGCTGCCAGCTTGTTTGCGTTTGTGGCGCTGTTGGAAAAGAGGACAAAGGGGGTTCGATCGGTCGATCAATTCGGGGGACTTCGACGAATTATGCCGATTTTCTGTGGCCTATGGGGAATTACGGCGTTTGCTTCATTGGGTCTACCGGGATTAAATGGATTTATTGGAGAGTTTTTAATCTTTCGAGGGGTTTTTGAATTGCAACCCCTGGCGGCATCGGTAGCGGTTTTAGGGCTTTTGTTTACGGCGATCTTCTTCCTCAACATGATGCAACGGATGTTTCATGGTCCGTTGGAATCCCGTTGGAATGGATTGCCGGATCTTTCGGTTCCAGAACGTCTGGTCCTGGCGCCGGCGATCGGTCTGATGTTTCTCTTGGGAATTTATCCGCAAGCGGCTTTGATCTGGTGTAACCAAAGTATTACGGAGTGGGTGCGTCAGATGGTCGGATAAGGGAAGGGGAAAGAGACGATGATCTGGTTTGCATGGACCATTTTTCTTTCATGGATCGGGGCAGGGGTTATTGCCCTGCTACCGCGGAAATGGGAGGCGGCCAGTCGATGGCTTGCCTTGGTGACGGCTCTTCTTGCAGGGCTTGCAGCCGTTGTGGGGACCCTCCATCTGCACGGGACTTCCCCTCAAACGATTCTCAGGGTCCCCTGGATCGATGCGCTAGGGGTGGAGTTTTTCCTGGCGGCAGACGGGGTCAGCGCTGTATTGGCGATTTTGACCGGGGTTGCCAGTGTAGCCGCGATTCTCTTTTCCTGGAACATTGAAACAAGGCCGCGGGCCTTTTTTGCCTTTTTCCTTCTCTTGGTAGGAGGGGTGTATGGAGTGTTTTTGAGTTTCGATTTGTTCCTACTGTTTGTTTTTTATGAGCTGGCGATTATTCCGAAATACTTTTTGATCGCGATTTGGGGATCGACCCGGAAGGAATATGGGGCGATGAAATTAGTTTTATATTCTTTCATTGGTAGCGCAGCGGTATTGGCAGGGATGTTAATTTTACACAAGCTGGGGACAGAGCAGGGGATTGCTCATCCGATGGACTTAACGCTGTTATGGGAACGGAGTTTGGATGCCCGTTGGCAACGGATTTTGTTCCCGCTCTTTTTTGTAGGATTTGGGATTTTGGCCGGTTTATGGCCACTGCATAGTTGGGCTCCGACCGGTCATGTCGCCGCACCGACCGGAGCCTCTATGATGCTTGCAGGGGTGGTGATGAAATTGGGGGCTTATGGAGCGTTTCGGGGCGCGATTACGCTTTTCCCGGCCGGGGCGATGGATTGGCAAGGAGTGGTGGCGGTTTTGGCCGTGATCGGGATTGTGTATGGGGCGGGGGTAGCGTTAGTCCAACGGGATTTTAAATTCGTCATCGGTTATTCCAGTGTGAGTCACATGGGGGTGGTTTTATTGGGGTTGATTGCCCTGAACCAGAAAGGGTGGAGTGGGGCGGTCCTGCAGATGTTCTCCCATGGTTTATTGGCAGGAATTCTATTCGCCGTGGTGGGCCGGATGGTTTATGACCGGGTGCATACTCGAGACTTAGAAGTCTTAGAACAACATCGGTTGGGTGCGATTCTTCCTTTTGCCGCTGGGACGTTCTTTCTGGGGGCTTTGGCTTCGATGGGCGTGCCGGGGTTTAGTGGATTTATTGCCGAGCTGACGGTTCTGATTGGGGCATGGCATGCCTTTCCGTGGACGGTTCCGGTGGCTTGTCTGGGTATTTTGTTAGGGATTGGGTATCTGCTTCGGGCTTATTCCAAGGCGTTCTTTGGGCAGGAGGCGGGTAAGGAAGAGACGTGGAAGAAGGAAAAACTAGGGGCGATCACTTGGCCGGAACGGCTTGGGGCCATCCTGCTGTTGGGGACTTCTCTGTTTGTCGGTTTGTGGCCACGGTGGATTTTTGCCTTGGTAGATCCGGTGATGAAGCAATTGCAAATCGGCTGAAGGGACCATGGACTGGAGTTACACGAAAATTTTTCAACTTGCCGGCGTGGAGATCATGCTCGCCGGAACCGCGCTGGTCGTCTTGTTTGTGGATTTAGCGTTGCGAAAGGAGGAGGTAAAGACCCGCGGGGCTGTAGCGGTCCGGCTCAGTCTTTTAGGGATCTTTGCAGGGATTCTGATTGTCGTCTTGGGGCATGCGCGGGGAACTCTCCCAGCGGGAATCTTGGTGATCGATCCACTTTCGCAAGGGATGAAGGTGCTTCTTTTGATCCTTGCCGGAGCGGCCATTCCCTTAGTCCTGACCTCCCAGGAGACCCATCATATCGGGGAGCTTTGTACGGTATTGTTGCTTAGTGCGATTGGGCTGTCTCTTATGGTCAGCACGGAAAATTTCCTAACCATGTTTGTGGGCTTGGAATTAGCAAGCCTTTCGTTTTATATCGCCACGGCGTTGAATGATCGAAGGGTGGATTCCTTGGAAGCTGCGTTGAAGTATCTCTTCTACGGCGGAGTGGCTTCCGCGTTTTTGCTTTATGGATTGAGTCTTTTCTATGGATGGACCGGTTCGATCGAGATGCGGAAGGTGGCGGCGGCTCTTTCTACGATGCCTTTTTCTCCGGGTATTGCCGTGGCTTTGCTGATGGTGTTAATTGGGTTGGGGTTTAAGATTGCGGCGGTTCCGTTTCATTTATGGGCACCGGATACCTATCAAGCCGCTCCGAATGCTGCGGCGGCATGGATTGCTTCGGGGTCCAAACTGGCCAGTTTTTTCCTATTAGGAAAATTCCTGGTCCTGGCGACGCCGAAATTACGGGGAGGGGAAAGTTTTACCGGACCGGGAGGATGGCTTTTCCTGCTTTGGATTTTTGCCTGTGGTTCGATGATTTTGGGGAATTTGACGGCTTTGGTTCAGCGGAGTTTTAAGCGACTTTTGGCTTATTCTGGAATTGCCCATGCCGGCTATGTATTGTTGCCCTTGGTGGCGATTGGGAAAGGGGCCGATCTGGTGATGATTTTTGCTGCCGTCGTGTTTTATGTTTTTACCTACGGCTTGGCAGTGATTGGAGCCTTTGGCGTGGCCGCTGTCCAAGAAGCCAATGGGCTTTCGGATCGAATCGAGGCCTTTGCCGGCCTCTATCGACGTGGCCCAATCGTAAGTCTATTGTTATTACTTTTCCTCCTCTCTTTAGCGGGAATTCCGCCGTTGGCCGGCTTTGTGGCGAAGTTCTATCTCCTTCGAGTGGTTCTTACCGGAGGGATGTTTGCCTGGATTGGATTCGCTTTAGCGATTGGTTTGAGTGTGGTGGCCCTCTATTACTATCTCCAGGTGTTGAAACATGCCTTTGTGAGGGAGGGTGAGGATCGGCCGGATTGGAAGGTTCAGAAGGGAACCCGCCTGGTTTTACTCTGTTTAGGGTTGGGGGTTCTTCTATTAGGGATTGCGCCCCAATGGCTTTTTCATTCGTTACACCGATGGATTGGGGTCGCTCTCCAAACTTGGAATGCAACGTTGTAGGTTGGTAGGAGAGGAAGTATGAAGGCTTGGTTTAGCTTTAAATTTTCAAAATGCGAATCAGGGGGATAGTTTCCATGGCGGTTTCTGTAGGGAGATTTTAGAGGGGGACAAAATTTTGATTTTCCTGTCGTGCTGGGGCTTGACGAAAGGGGAAAGTTGCATTTGAAATGGAACACGCATCAAGATTGGATAGGAAGGGTTAAGAAGCGGTTCCCTGTAACTGCAGCGGAACCACGAGGACGGGAAGAAAGGAGGACAAACAACCGTAGGAGGAAAGCTTGAGGTTTCGAAAGAGCGGTAGCGGAAAACAAATGTTTCGGGTCAACGGTCAGATTCGTGCACGGGAGGTGCGCGTTATCGGGCCGGAAGGAAAACAGATTGGAATTTTGCCTTTGGCGCAGGCTATCAATCTGGCGCGCCAGCATGGGTTGGACTTGGTGGAGGTCGCGCCCAATGCGAATCCACCGGTCTGTAAAATTGTGGATTACGGGAAATTCCGTTACGAACAATCGAAGAAAGAGAGAGAGTCCAAAAAACATCAGCAGTCGAGCAAACTGAAGGAGATCCAACTGCGTCCGACGATTGATCAACACGATTTTGAGATCAAGCTGGCCCGCGCCATCGGGTTTTTGTGTGATGATATGAAGGTGAAGATTGTGCTCCGATTCCGAGGGCGGGAGATGGCGCATCAGGAGATCGGGCGCGAGGTGGTGGAACGATTCCTGAAAGAGCTAACCCCTTACGGGAAGGCGGCGGAATCGCCCCGACAGTCGGGTCGAACCATCCAGGTTGTGGTCAATCCCTTGCCGAAACAGAAACGGGCTCCCAATCCATTCGAGAGTAAAGAGATTCCAGAAGAGGAAGAAGAATTAGAGGAAGAGACAGAGCAGGGGTCCGATTCTTCTTCTGAGTTTGGGAACCGGCCTTTTGAGGGGTTGGCTCAGAGTGAGGGGTAAGGGCCGTTGAGGGAAATTTCTGCGAGGCGGTTTCTGCAACTGTGAAAAGGAGAAGGTTCCCTCTTTTCTTGCATCCTTCCGAAGGGGAGGGGTTGCGTTTTCTTTTCCTGCCTTTAGAGTGAAGGGGAGGAGATTTTAGAACAGAAGCAGATGAGACCATTATGAATGGGCCAGAGGAATTCATTCGCCGGCTAGAGGAGTTACGGAAGCGTGGGGGGATTCCGATTTTTACCTTTCCGGGTTTTCAGAGTGGGATTCAGGAGGAGAGGGCGGAGGAAGAGGAGGAGAAGAAGGAGCCGGATCCGGTTGACTCTTTTTCGTTAACTCCTAAAGAGGTGAAGGCTTATTTGGATCGGTTTGTGATTCGGCAGGAGGAGGCGAAGAAGGTCTTGAGTGTCGCCCTATGTGATCATTATCATCATGTACGACTTGCCCGAAAAGGGATCGAGCAACCCCATTACATCAAACAAAACATCCTCCTAATGGGCCCCACCGGCGTGGGAAAGACCTACCTGATTCGGACCCTTGCCGAGTTGATCAAGGTTCCTTTTGTCAAAGCAGATGCCACAAAGTTCTCCGAGACCGGCTACGTGGGGGCCGATGTGGAGGATTTGGTACGGGACCTTTACCGTCAAGCCGGGGAAGACGTAGAGCGTGCCCAATACGGAATCATCTACATCGACGAGATCGACAAAATCGCCACCGCTTCTGGCATCCAGGGCCGGGATGTCAGCGGTCGGGGTGTCCAGGTGAATCTTTTGAAGTTGATGGAAGAGACGGAAGTTCCGATTCACCCCCCGCATGATGTGGCCGGTCAACTGCGAGCGATGTTGGAGACCACGATGGGCCGTGGCCGAGGCAAGCGCCAACCGGATCGGATCAACACGCGGCATATTCTCTTTGTGGTCAGCGGGGCGTTTGATGGATTGGAGAAGATTGTCCGCCGTCGGCTTCGATCCTCTGCGGTTGGATTTGCTGCCGCTACGGATATGACCTTGATCGACGATGAGGAAATTCTGAAATACGCAGAGGCCCAAGATTTCATTGAATACGGGTTTGAGCCGGAATTCATCGGTCGATTGCCGGTGCGGGTCTATTGTCATCCCTTAAATGCCGATGACTTGTTCCGCATTCTGAAGGAATCGGAAGGGAGCATTATCCGACAGGTCGAGCAGACCATGGCCGCGTACGGGATTGATGTCTTGTTCCGGGACGAAGCCCTGCGTCGGATTGCCGAGCTGGCGGTCGATGAAAAAACCGGGGCTCGTGGGTTAATGAGTGTAATCGAACGGGTTTTGCGAGATTTCAAATTTGAGTTGCCTTCAACAAAGATCCGTCGGTTGGAGGTGACCCGAGAGCTGGTAGATCAACCGGCCAAAGTGCTGAAAGATCTCCTCAAACACGAAAAGGAATACGAGCAGGAGATGCTCCGCCGGATTGTCGAAGAGTTTGCGGAACGGTTTTCGCGTCAGGAAGGGATCACGATTCGGTTTACTCCCAAGGCGGTTGATCGGGTCATCCAACTTGCGGCAGAGCAGGGGAAGTCGGTACGGGAATTCTGCCAAGATCGGTTTAAGGATCTGAAGTTTGCCCTTCGTCTGGTGGCACAAAATACGGGTCAGACCGAGTTTGAGTTGAATGAGCGGGTAGTAGAGGATCCGAACCGGGAGTTGAGTGAGTGGGTGGTTCGAAGTTATCGATCTTCTTCTGCAGCGGCTTCTCCCGATCAGACCCCCTCCGAAT
>CAZBKV010000023.1:6242-14802 GCA_964492575.1 uncultured Verrucomicrobiota bacterium
AATCTGAATCTGCCGCTGTAGAAGAGACCGTTCCTCGGGGATCCTCTCCTGATCCGTCCCAAAATCCCCTTGAAAAGGAAGATTCTCCGGACAAAACAGAATCGGAGGAGGTGTGAGCTATGAATCCAATGGAACCATTGGGCAAATGGATGATGGTAATTGGGATTTTGTTTGTGTTGATGGGTGGATTGGTTTGGCTTTTGGGGAGTCATGGGGGGAGGCTTTTGCCGGGGGACATTGCGTTTGAGAAAGGGCCGGTACGGTTTTATTTTCCGATTGTGACGTGTCTTGTATTGAGTGTGCTATTGAGCATCTTGTTCTCCATCTTCCATCGATAACATAAGATTTGGGGAAGGTGCTCCCGCTATGGCCGCGGAAAAAGAAAAGAAACCTCTGATCGTCCGATGTCCTACCTGCAAGAAAAAAGGCCCATGGTTCGATGGGCCTTATGGTCCTTTCTGTTCCGAGCGATGTAAGATGATTGATTTAGGGCGCTGGCTCGGCGAGGAATACCGAATCAGCGAGCCCTTGCCTGGCCGGCTGCCGACTTCAGCCGAGGAAGAGGAAGCATTGGCTGAGCCAGAATCCCAGTCCCGACTTTTTTCTTCGAAATCGGAGGAAGAAGAGCCAGCCTAGGCGTGAAGGGCGCTGCTAAAGGCCCGATGGTATTTCTCGCTTAACGGATGCCGTAGGCCGAAAAGGGAAAAGATTGCCCGACAACCATCCTTAGCCAAACCGTCACGGTAATGTTTGTCTTTCTCAATGATGGCAATCCAAGACTGAAGAGCGGTCTCCCAATCGGCTTTGGCGACGGCCTCTGCACCGCGTTTGAAGAGCTGATCCAATTCAGAACCGTCGGCGGGAAGTTTGCGGGCTTCTTCCAGGATCTCCGCAAGGGTCTTAATCACTTCGGCCTGATCTCCGTAGTCAGAGAGGATCGAAACGTCGGCGGCAAGCTCCCTGGCTCGGGCCGGATCGGTTCCTAAGACCGCTCGAGCCAGGAGAATGCGGGCTTTTTCATTTTGAGGTTCTTCTTTGACTACTTGTTCCAAGAGTTCCTTAGCCTTGGAGAAATCTCCACGTTCGAGGGCCTGTTCGGCTTCGTTAATTTGGGCAACGTAGGGTGATGGAAGGGCCTTAGCTAACCAGCGACGGACCTCCGATTCAGGAAGGGCCCCGACAAATTCATCGATGACTTTTCCTTGGTAGAACATCTTGATGGCGGGGATGCTCATGATGCCGTAGCGGGCGGCCACGTCGGGGTGTTCATCGGTATTGACTTTGGCAAGCATCCATTTTCCTTGGGCCTCGTGGGCGAGGCGTTCCAGGATGGGGCCGATCATTCGGCAGGGGGCGCACCAGGCTGCCCAGAAATCGACAACGACGGGACGTTGATAGCTCTCTTGGAGCACTTCGTGTTCGAAGTTTTTTACTTCCACAATCATGCCCAAAACAATGCCATGGATTTTCGAAATACCCAATCATGGAAATGATTATTTTGGTTTAGGGAGTGGGGGGATGGGGGCTCCTTCCTTAAAGTTCGCACAATATCTGTTCGGTTGCATAAATCGGCGTAAATTCTTCTCACCTCACTCCCTCTATCCTCGCCCGCCACGATCCACCTCCTCACCAAACCGAAAGATTGCCAGATTGAAGCATCTCTAGCAGACGAAACACATCTCCACGAATCGGTAAATCCAAAATCACCGGAACCACCACCCGCCGCGATCGAGCGTGTCCCTCCCCCTCGATATGGATCTGCATTGCTGGCTGACTCAAATCCAAAGACTGGAGCGCTATTTCCAATCGCTTCAGCCGAAGATCTTGCATCGCCTCTTCCACCAATCGAAGCTGTTGGTATCGCGAAGACCCTGGATCCATCCCGCGGGTCAACCAGTTTTGCACGTTGCACCGGAGCATTGCCGGAGCCCCTTTGGCTAAAACAAGGTGTCCTTTCAAAACCGTCCATCGACCTCGATCCCAACTCAAAGAGATCTGACCGCTGAGCCGGCCGGTGGCTTGGAATGGCGCCTTCGGAAAAAGCTTCAGCACCTCGTCGATTCGAATGCCTTGGGCGATGAGGGTCCCGTGGACTTGGCGTTGGCCGGGACGCCAACGAATCGGCTCTGTGCGCAGTTGACCTCCCAACACCTCAGCGTGGGACAAGGTGAACTGGAAGAGATTCGAATGGACGGCGATGGAAGCCCTGATGTTTTGGAGAGGCACCGGGCCGATTTGAACCTTTTTGATTTGAATCTGTTGTGGCTGGGACCATATCCACCGGTTCGTCCCTTGGACCTGAAGAGAAGTCGTAAGACCTTGGACGGTGATTTGCCGATCCGGGAGTTCCAGAGAAGGAATCTGAAGGTGGAGTTGTCCCAGCCAATGCAAGGTCTGTTTTCCTGAGCTTGCATCCTTTTTCCAGCTCAAGGGAACAGTTAACTCTATTCGCCCCTGAGCTTGAACAGAGGTGCCAAGTCCCCATGTGCTCGGAATTTCTACCGGGCCATCGACAAGAACCGGTCCGATATGAATTCGTCCCCTCCATCCCCACACGGTTTGTCCCTGATCTGACTGGATTTGTCCTTCCAGCTCCCAGGGCATCTCTATCCCCAGGATGTGAAAGGCTCCATGTCCTTGGATTCCTTTTGGAGTGATGGACCCTTGGGCCGAGAAGGGACCTACAGAAAATTTCCCTTGGTCTGCCCTATGGATTTGGCCATTCCAGTGAATGGTCCGATTGGTTTTCTCCAGAGTGAGGGCGACGGAAATGCCATGAGCTTTCCTAGGATGCGGAAGAAGGACCTCGCCGATGCTGGCAGATAGGTGGCAGGAAGACAGTTTGGAAAGCAAGGCCCATAGAGAGGCCCAAAATTTCGAAAGCCCTCCCCTACCCCACACGTTGGGCCTTGTCTGGAGAAAGAAGATCAAAGGAGAACCTCCCTCGATTTCCCAAGACAGGATGGGCTGATGAAGTTCCCAACCTGGCCCGGAACACTTTGTACCCCATACGGTCCCCATCGTTTGCCCGGATAGGGTTCCCCTCTCCTTTTGGTGGAACACCACGTCAACCGCACCGGTAACTCCAAGAAAACGAAGGGAGGTTTGATCGTCGAGGTTCCAATGGAAATCGGTTGCGTCGGTTTGGATTCCTAGCCGGGCTCTCCAGCCGGATTTTTCTTGTCGAAACGCGGCGAAAAACTCAGGCGACCTTCCGCGAATCTCAAGGACTGCATTGGAGAATCCCCATTCCCCTTGCACCAATCCCCATCGGGTCTGCGGGTGACTCCAATCCCCAGCTCCATGGATATGTTTAAGCTGGAGAGGAACCTCTCGAAACGGAAGCGGAAGCGCTGCCCCTTGGATCCAAGGGATGGCGAGGTCCAAATGCCCCAGATCCGTACGGAACTCGATCGGGGCAAAAGAAAGCTCGGTGGTCTTTTCATCCCACTCGCTGAGAAAAAGTTGCCCCTGGAGGTAAGGAGGCAGACGGTTTTCCTTCTGCCACTGGATTTGGGCTGCCGCTCGGAGTTGAGCCCAAGGGGTTTTGATCCAAAGCGAGCCGGTATCGAGTCGACCGGACCAACCGGTGGGAGAACCATCAGTCGTTCGGTTCTGCAGTCCCATGAATTCGGCATGGGGGATCTCTACGGAGAGATTAGAAAAACAGAGACCGCCGCCGAGGACTCCTTTCCCGCTCCAAGGAGCCTTTGAAGAAAGTCTTGCTTGCATTTGGGCCTTTATCCAAAGACGGAGAGGAAAGGAATGGATCAGCACTTGGGCGTCGACCGGAGCCCATTCAGCCTGCAGGAGCCATGAAGTAGCCCCAGACGATGGAGGTTGAAGCGAAACCGCTCCCTCGATCGGGCTAAGAAAAGACAAGGTCCATTGCGGGAAAGAAGGGGCCAGAAGCTCTTGGATCCAGCCTTCTGCGTGGGAAATCTGAATTCGACACCGAGCTTGTTTTTCCGTTTGGATATGGGCCTGGAGATGGATCTGCGGGGAATCGTTGTGAATCTTGAGCTGGGCGGTCCATTGTTGGGAGGAAATCTCTCGATCCACTTGAAGGGCAGCCTTCCATCGGTGCAAGGTATTGGAAGGCCACCGGAGGTGGACGTTCAGATTGGAAAGCCAAAGATAGTCTACCGGCCATTGATTTGGAAGTTCGAGGAGCTGATGCGCCAAGGCATCCCATGAGAAGGGCCTTTGGCTTGGGGAAGAGGGCCTTCTCCATTGGGCGGGATGGAGTTGCAATTCGATCTGGGGGGCTTGAACGCTCTGGAGCTGCCTCTGCCATAAACGCTTGGGAGAATAAGTGACGGAAAGGGTTGGGATGTGAATCACCAAGCCGGCACCGGAGGCATGGAGGTCGGTGATCTGGATCCGGTTCCAAGTAGGAGGAGAAAGATGGGCCTCCAATTTTTGGATTCCCAAGGGTTTGAGTCGGGATCGGAGTTGGGAGATCAAAAGCGAAGGCAGGACCAAACGCCAGAAAAGAAAGAGAAGGAAAAGAACCCCTATCCCTCCAAGGACCACTCGTTGGCCACGGCGTTTCCATCGCGCTGCTCGTTGTGACCTCTCAGCCGCCATCTCCAGCGGTTTCTTGGGAGATCAACAGGAACCTTGTTCTCCCCTTCTTTGGAGCCTGTCTGAAAATAGTAAAGACATCCATCAAAACAAGTTGCCTCAAACTTGCTTCAGGAAAATTCATTTCCCTTTTCCCCGGCGCGCTGAGGACAGCGTGTCCTACCTTCCAATTCCCTTTCGAACGCTCAGGGGCCAGCTAGGGCGGCTTGTCCTCAAGCCGCCGCAAAGAAATTCATCTCTTGATTGCCTCGGCACGCTGTGAATATGCCTACGACTTGATGTTTTTCGCTGGGCTAGCCGATTTTTGGATGAGTTCTACGGCAAGCTTTTCAAAAGCTCTTTGGCGGGAGCAAAGTCCGGAGCGATTTCCAAGGCTCTCCGTGCCGCCGTTCGGGCCTCCATCATTCGCCCAAGTTGAACCAAAATGGTGGCGCGGGCATAAGGAATGCGCGGATCTTGAGGATCTTCCGTTTCGGCGCGTTCCAAGGCATCCAGGGCTCCTTCGGCATCGCCGAGCTGGTTTAGAGCCAGGCCTAAGTTGTACCAGGCACGGGCGTGATGAGGATCAAGTTGGACAACCTGCCGAAGGATTTCGACGGTTTTTTGGATATTCCCCACCTCGGCCCAAACCAGAGCCAGACGGTAGCGGAATTCAACGTTCTTGGGAGCAAGGCGGCAAGCCTCCTCCATCTGTTTCAAGGCATCCTGAGGCCGGCCCGCCATATCGTAAAGGACGGCCAACTCATGTCGAAGCGGTGCCGAGAAAGGATCCCAACGGACGGCAATTTCCAAATCATGGATGGCTTCTTTTAATTTGCCGCGGTGGGCCAGGAACGTCGCTCGATGCAGCCGGCCGGCCGGTTGATCCGCATTGAATTGAAGCATGTAGAGCAGCTCCTTCGCAGCTTGGGATTGGAGATCTAGATCGTCCTTTAAGGCCCAGGCGGCTGCGACACGGACGCATCGAACCGGATCGTGCAAGGCCTGCCAGGCATTGGATCGAACGATCGGATCCCGTATCTCCCCTACTAACGGTTCCAATGCATACCAGGCCTTTTCTCGAACGAGTGGATGAGGATCTTTCGTTGCAGCCAGGACGGCTTCTTTTACTTGGGGTTGATCAATCCAAGGCGAAAGCATCGTGACCAAGGCAGCGCGCCAGTAAGGATAGGGTTCTTCTTTGAGGAGTTGGAGCAGGTGGGGAACCGCATTGGTGTCCCCTTGCCGGGCTCGGGCGATCCATTGAGCCCGTTCGCGGGTGCGGCGTTGCATCTTCTCTTTCCCATACCATTTGTTGACCCATTCTAGGGACCATTGCGCTGTCTCATTGGTATGGCAGCGGTTGCAGGCATTCGGGATTCCAAACTGGATGGTCAGGAGAGGATCGGGAATGGTGAATCCATGGTCATGGCGTCGATGCCGGGCCATGTAAACTGTAATGGGCATATGGCAGTCTCTACAATCGTAGCCGGGGGTGTTCGGTTTATGAAAGGCATGAGCGACCGGATCAATAATCGGGGCATTGGTGTAACTGCCATTGTGACAGCGCATGCACAGATCGGTTCCCTATATAACGGTTTGGCTCGATGAGGATCATGACAATCCAGGCAACTGACCCCGGCGTTGTACATTTTACTTCCTAAGAATGCGGCAAACTCGTAGTCCTCCTCATGGACCTGGCCGTCCGGGTAATAAATATCCGACGCATCGACGGTAATCAGAATATAGTGATCAAAGAAGGAATCCCCGGGGACGAAATCACCGGTCAAGTCCCCCCGCCGGACATGACAAGAGCCGCAAGTATGGACCCATTGATTAGTGGTAAAGTGGAGGGCTTTCAGGGTTGGATCGGATTCTTCAGGGGCATTTGGATGTTTTCGCTGCCAGAGGACATGGTCTCGACTGGGGCCATGACAGGCTTCACAACCCACCCCCATCTCGGCCCGAACGGTGGAATAGGAGTCATCGGCTTCGTGGTACTTCTTTCGCAAGCGGGTGTTGTGACAGAAGGCGCACATGCTGTTCCAGTTCATCCCTCGGCCGGTCCAGTGTCCCCACTCACCGGGTTTCCGATCTTCGTCGCCATAGACGTCGAACCATTCTTGGGCATGGGGATCCCAGGCCAACTCGGTGACTTGGTATTTTCCTTTGGGGCGAGGGACAAGAAATTGCCGCAGCGGGTCATTCCCTATAACCCGTTCCAGAGGATAGGCCTCCCGTCGATTTCCAAATCCCAGGGTCACTAATTGATACTGACCGTTTTGAATCCGGGCTTCCGAGATTTGAGAAGCATGACGGATGGGATGCGGTGGATCAAAGGCTACACGATCGATCGCCGGATCGATATTCCGTTCTGCCAAACGATGGTTGGAAGGGAGCCAGAGATCGTATTCGGACTGATGACATTCTCGACAACTTTCGGAGCCTGCATATTGGGGATAGACCTGGTCATCCGGTTGGAGATATGAGGGGATGGACTGGGTAGAGCTGGCCTGGTTTGTCTTATGGGAGCCGGAACGGCTTGATTTTTTGAAAGGAAATAACGTCCACACAAACGATACCAAAACCACCACAACCCAGAAGAAAAGGATCAGTCCAACAATCGAAGGTCGACGTGGTCGGGAAGCATGCGATTTGTGTTCTTCTGCCCCCTTGGATTTTCCTTGTTCAGTCTTCTTATGGCCCCGTTTCGCCATCGCAGTTCGGGAGCATAGCATCCTCTTGGGAGGCAAGTCAGGTATTCATTTGGAGAAGGAGAGGGAGCGGCTTTGGGATTGGGGAAGGATCTCCTTTGGGTCGGCGGAACCCCTCGTTTGAAGGAGTGTGCCGGTTTTGCCCGAAGGTTACTTTTGAGAAGGTGGAGATTTTTCCGGATCGATCATCATGTAGCCAATCGATCGGACTGTCTGAATCCAGCGAGGGGCTCTGGGGTTATCACCCAACTTTTTCCGCAGAGAAGAAATATGCACATCAATCGATCGATCGTATCCATCATAATCCCGCCGCCGAATCTCTTCGATCAGCTCTTCTCTAGACCATACCCGTCCCTTTGTCTTAGCCAGGGTGACCAAAAGATCAAACTCTACCGGGGTTAATTGGACGACTCTTCCCTCTACCGTTACTTCCCGTGCATCGAGATTAATTCGAATGGGACCGACAGAAATTATACGTGTTGTATCGGAAGAAACCTTTTCGCGTCGGGCACGGCGTAGGATAGCTTTCAGGCGAGCGAGAAGCTCTCGAATCGAAAACGGTTTGGGCAAATAATCATCGGCCCCCATCTCTAACCCCGTCACCCGATCCTGTTCTTCTCCACGGACCGTGAGCATTAAAATAGGCACATGGGAACGACGCCGAATCTTGCGAAGGAGATCAAACCCACTTAGCCCCGGTAGCATCACATCGAGGATAATGGCATCCCATTCTTCTTGTTCTGCGGCCACTAGTCCCTCCCGGCCGTCATGGACGGTATGCACCTTAAACCCCTTCGAGCCAAGACCCTTTTTGATGAGTCGGCACAACGCTTGATCATCGTCCACGAGCAAGACTCGTTTAGGCTTTGATGCCGACCGTTGCACTGCAGAAAAAGTAACATAACAAAATCTTTACATCAATGAAAAATGGACATCTGTTCTCGTTTAGAAGAGGGGGTGATCGAAAACAAATGGTGCCTGGGGGCGGAATCGAACCACCGACACAGGGATTTTCAGTCCCCTGCTCTACCAACTGAGCTACCCAGGCGCTCAGCCAAAATAATAAATGCCTGAAATGGGAACAAAGAGCAAGAGGAAAAACACTGAAGGTATGAGAAAGGTCGCCACCTTTGACGATATCAAACCCGCATACCCTAACCAGGGTCTCCTACCCTTCCCTACCCTAACACAATTGCAGGGTAGGACGCGCTGTCCCCAACGCGCCGGGGAAAAGGGGAAAATGAAATTTCATGCGGCGGCTTGAGGACAAGCCGCCCTAC
>CAZBKV010000024.1:0-14288 GCA_964492575.1 uncultured Verrucomicrobiota bacterium
GGGACAACCGGCTCGATAGATATGGAACAGATCGCCCAGGAAACAGGCCTTGGGATGTCCCGCTTCCATTGCGATGGCGATCGCGGTACTGATCCGGCCGATGACAGGATTGCGGGCCCACATTTCCAGTTGAGGGACAACGCCGAAGCTTTCGCCCAGCTCCAGTACCTGGCGGTACCGTTCGGCAGCGATCTGGATGTCTATTTTATCTCCTGCTCGGACTCCGGCCGGCGGGGCCGCGATCCGTTTTCCTCCGATTCGGGCCAGAAGGTCCATATCTCGCTTGAGTTGTTCCAACCCGGCGGCGCGTCGTTGGGGATCTTGGACCAGCCAGGTAGGGAATCCGATGGCACTTTCCACGGTGAGGCCTGACTCTTCAATTCGTTTTCGAAGGTCTTGTAAGGAGCCGCCGCGCCGAACATAGTCGTGGAGTCGATCCATCCAGGGTTCAATTGCATCGTACCCGGCCTGTGCGGCAATCTCGATTTCCTTTTCTACCGGGAGCCTCTGTCCGCGAATCGTGGCGGTGTTCAGGCAAAAACGAAATCGAGTCGATGGTTTGGATTCGGCCTGGGAGGAAGAGGAGAGCAGGGCTCCCGTGCACGCGCCGCCGATTACGCGGATCCAACTTCGTCGGCTTATCCGTAATCGATTGGATTTCTTATTCTGCATGGCAAAAAGAGTAACCGCTTTTGTTTTCCAAAGACAATAAATCGCCTTGATCTCGCGAAGAAAGAGAGGGGACCCAACTCTACTTTGGATTTTCTGGCTTCAGGGGGCATTGGCATGGCGTGCGCCCTTGTTCGAACTGGATTGTCACATGTTGAATGCCGAATTGCTTGTGGAGATCCTCTTCTATGCGCTCCAACAAGGTATCATCCAACTGTCCATCCGGTTTGATGAGATGGGCTGTCAGAGCGGCTTCGGTGGTACTCATTGCCCAGATGTGGAGATCGTGGACAGCGGAAATTCCTGGAAGTTTTTCCAGGTAGCGGAGTACCGCTTCCGGATCAATATGGGCCGGAACAGAATCAACGGCTAGATTGAACGAGTCTCGGAGCAGTCCCCATGTTCCTATGCCGATAACCACAACGATGGCCAAACTGATAGCTGGGTCTATCCACATCCAATTGGTAAACCGGATCAGCAGTCCTGCAATCACGACTCCCAGAGAGACGGCGGCGTCCGCTGCCATGTGAAGAAAAGCGGCTTTGATGTTTAGATCCTTTTTTCGGTCGTGGAAGAAGAGGAGGGCAGTAACGGTATTAATGACCACTCCAATGGAAGCGACCCAAACCAAAGTCAACCCTGGAACGGATTGAGGATGGACGAAACGGCCTATGGCTTCCCAGGCGATGGCTCCGATCGCGATAAGGAGTAAGATACCATTGATTAAGGAGGCCAGGATGGTGGTTCGGCGGAGGCCGTAGGTGCGACGTTGGGTAGGGGATTTGCGGCCGAGTCGTGAGGCTCCCCATGCGAGGAGGAGGCTGATCACATCGCTGGCGTTATGACCGGCATCGGCGAGCAAGGCAAGGGAGCCGACCATTAATCCAGCGGCTACTTCAAAGAGGATGTAAATTACATTAATAGCGACGCCGATTCCGAAAGCCCGGTCATGGGTTTCGGCAGGAGCCACATGATGGTGCCCTAGCGAATGGGTATGATCTTCATGCCCTTTTCCCATAGCTATGCTCACTATAGGCCTGAATGATGAGGATGAAAGTTTTAAGAAAAACTTATGCGACAAGGGAGGAGCATAGGGTGTTCCTCACGCGTTTATCCTCTCCAGTAACACACGCTGTCCTCAGCGCATTGACTTAAAAAGGCTTTTTTCTGATGGTTTGAGGACAAGCTATCCCGTCGCTTCTTTCCTCCCTGTGAATCCCTTTGAGGGGGCATTGGACCGATGTCCTTCTATCTCCTTTGTGTTTTTGGGAGGGAAGTAGGGATGGGTTCTACCTCGGCTAAGGAGGCCCATGGACCGTTGCTGTAGCCATCGATCGCTACGATACGCCAGAAACGGGCTTTGACAGGGAAGGGGAAGGAAATGGTCTGCCAATTTTTCGTGGGTTGGAGCGTGAACCGCCGCACGACGGCCACCCAGGTACGGCCATTCCGGCTGGCGGTGATCCCGCAGGTTTTGATCCAACCGTTGTGATTGCCGTCCTGGCGAAAGAGGATGCGAAATCCTTTTAGTTCCACCGGCTTTTGGAATCCGAATTGGATCCAGTGGGGGAATCCAGGGGTTTGGTTACCCCATTGGGTGTGCCAGAGGGTTTGGGGTGAGCCGTCCACGGCCTTTTGGGGTTCATAGCCTCGTTGGAAGCTATCGGCTCGGATGGACTGGAGGCCGAGTTGTTCCCATAGGGTAGGGGGTCGCATCAGGCGGCGCAGCTGGTCCAAGGAGACCTTCACTGTGGGGTGGAATCGCGGGCTTTCCATGTACCGGAAAAGGGCATAGCGGAATTGCCGTCGAACCGGGTCTAGGTTGGACGGAGGATCGAGGTCGATGCTGCAGACGACGATCTTTCCTTTTTGACATTGGGCTTCGAAGACCAGGCCGAGCTTACGAGCCGTGAACCAGTCGTCGATGACCTGGACCAGGGGACGGAGTTTTCGCGGCAGACCGTCCAGGATCATGGCCCCGGCGTGATGGACGATGTACCACCACTGCCAGTTGCTGTGGTATTCGGTGGGGAAGGACTCAAAGAGCGGGTGCGCTGGGTCACAGAGGATTCCTAAGGTGTGGGGGGGTTGTCGATGCGTCCAGGATGTGTTCCAGAAGATGGAGGAGAATCCTAAGGCAACTTGTCCATAGCGATCGCCCTGGACCCGATTCGGGGGGATTAGCCAAAGGACGGTACCGCCGGCTTGGAGTTGAGCCTCCGTCTGGGCATCCAATTGATGGGTGATCCAGATCGACGGTGGGGGATCGGTCGGGACCGTATCAGGATAGATCCAGATGCCCCAGTCGTTGGTGGCGACACCCTGCAGGACCAATTCCAGCCGATACGCCGCCGGAGCCGGCAGACCTTGGAGCGGGATGGAGAGGGTTCCGAGGGAAATGCCGTTGCCGATGGGGACTCGGTGGGTTCCCAGCCGACCGATAAGGATGGGGTTTTTTTGGTTGGTTGGTCGCAGACGCCAAAGGACTTCTACGGATGGGAGTGGGGTAGGGCCGAAATGGGCGACTTCGGCCTTCGCTTGCAGGGTTTCGTGGTTGAGGAAAACGCGCTTGGGAAGACGGAGTAGGGGAACCGTTGGACCGCAGAACCGATGAAATTCGGCGGCCGTGACGTAGCCTTTTTCGTTCCAGAACGCATCCAGAACGCCGACCAAGGCAGATCCTTGACCGGGGAAGTCGTTGAGTTGAAGCAGTTCAAATCCTCCCATGCCGGGGGTGCGGAGGGCGGTTTCGATGTCTTCTTTGTAGCAGAGGACCTGGAGTTTGCCGGAGGCCAGGAGAAAGGCACGGGCTTGATCGAGCATGCCATGTTGGGCCAGCCGGTCACGGAAAATTTCTAAGTTTTTAGGTTTGAGGTAGCCGGTGTATTTAGGGATTTGGGCAAAGTCGGGATAGGCACACCATTGTCCCATCTCGTGAGTGATCACTGGAACCGGATATTTGGCGATGATCTGGCGGTAGTCGGTGACGGTTTCTGGGGGTTGGGCATTGATTCGGGAACGGAGTCCTGCGCCCCAAGCCTGGATTCGAGGACGGGCAGTAGAATCCCATTGGTTTACCGGTAGGATCGGCCAGCCGGCGGCACTGGTCCAGAGACGTCGGGAATCTTTTTGTTTGTAGTGCTGGACGTAGCGAGTGAGGAATTCTCGATGATGTCTTCCGCCCGGTTCGTTGCCGTAGGCCATGAGGACAAAGGAAGGATGATTCCCGTAAAAGCGAAGGATTCGGTCGGTTTCGGCATAGATCCATTGGTCGATGGGTTTGCCGTCTCCAAGGGTGGTGGATTGATTGGCCCAGCTGGAGGCTTCCACATGGAGGTAGAGTCCGAGGAGATCGGCGGCCTGGAAAGCGGCTTC
This sequence comes from uncultured Verrucomicrobiota bacterium, assembly GCA_964492575.1. Lineage (GTDB taxonomy): Bacteria > Verrucomicrobiota > Verrucomicrobiia > Limisphaerales > CAZBKV01 > CAZBKV01. Next base: position 4,045 of record CAZBKV010000024.1, read on the forward strand.
CGGCGGGCACCAGGAATGGAACCGGATCTCGTTCAGACCATAGGCCTTGGTTTTGCGGAAGATTCGGAGCCAAGGGGCCAGGGTCGTTGGGGGATGTCCGGTTTTGGGAAAGACACAGCATTCCACGGTGCCACGAAGGAAGGTTTTACGGCCGTTGATGGTGAATTGAGTGCCGGAGGTTTGGAACTCCCGGAGGCCGAACCAGGTGGAGCAGGTATGAGAGAGCCCTGGCTGAGAAGGCAGTTTCAGGGTAGCGACGAGTTGGTAGACGTGGGGATGGAATTCGTCCCAGAGTTGGGCTTGGGATCCGAGTTGCAACCGATAAGTAAGGGCTCCTCCTTTCGGAGTCCAGTGGACTGGGATGGATGAGACTGTGAGGAGTGGGGCTTGGGGACGGACGATTGGATTCGTCTGGCAAGAGTCATCCAGTCGAAGCGGGAGAACCTGGAAAGAGACGGTTCCGGAACCGGCTTGGCGTGTTTGATTCCCGATTTGCAAGTGGACCTCCAGGCTTCGGTCTTGGATTCGAGGATAAACTTGGATTTGGTCGATCCAGATCGGCGGGGTGGTCTGCAATTCGATTCGACCCACAATGCCGTTCCAATTTCCTTGGGTATGGTCGGAGACGCTATGGGAGTTGATTCCCACGTCGACCACTAGGCGGTTATCGACCCGGATCGTGAGGAGATGCTGGCCTGCAGACCAACCGGTTCCAAGATCATACACATGGGGAGTGGAAAGGCTACGGTTGGTGCCGATGAGTTGACCATCGATCCAGACGCGGGTCTCCCAGTGAGGACGTTCTAGGAAAAGGACCAACCGGCGTCCGGCCCAGGAAGCCGGAATTTGAAAGGTCCGTTGGTACCAGGCAGGACCTTTGTAGTAAGTGGTTGGCTGGAGCCAGAAAGGAACCTTGATATGGCCGGGGCGTCGATAGGGGGCGTATTCAGGTGCGGTAAACCAAGAACGATCGGTAATTGATCCGGTCCAAGGCGTGTTGGTGGTGATTGGGTCCCCGATTCCTTGTCCTGGCAACGATCCGGGCAGATGGAGCGTTTTCTGAAACCGCTGGGTCGCCCAGCCCTCTTTTAAGCCGACATCGTGAGGGTCCAATCGGTAAGTCCACTGGCCACCTAGGTCAAGGACTTCGGGAGATGGCGAAGCCGCCGTGACAGCCCAGGGAAGGAGCCATCCAGAGAGGAGAAAGATCCAAGATCCGAATCGACAGGACAGAAGCGTACGAAAACGGCCAAAGCGATGAATGGTCTGCCTTTGTTGTCTCATTGCAGAAGAGAATTTTCCGGAATTGTTTTTTCTCCGGCAACGGAAAATCTCTCTGGCAAAAAGCTTTTCCAGCTGGGTGGATAGAGGCATTAAGGGTTACATAGTAATTTGCGTCGCAGTTGTTCGACTTGATCCCGCACCCGGCTGTCTACCTCCATCCGCGTCTTAATCTGGCGGCAGGCGTACAACACGGTTCCATGGTCACGACCCCCAAAGGCTTCCCCGATCGCGGTCAACGTCATCCCGGTCAGTTCACGGCAGAGATACATGGCAATCTGCCGGGCCAGGACGATGGGTTCAGGACGTCGTTTTCCACATAGATCCGCCACCCGCAAATCAAAAAAGGAGGCTACTTCCTTCTGGATGCGTTCGATCGTCAATTGGGTGGTGTTTTGCCTGTCGAACAGGCCTCCGATTAACTTCTGCACTTCCTCTTTGGTGGAGAGAGATCGTGGGCTGAGTTGAGAATAGGCTGCCAGTCGGGCCAAGGCCCCCTCCAGTTTCCGCACGTTGGTTCGAATGTTTTCGGCAATGTATTGCAGGATAGGATCCGGTAGGTCCAGGTTGTATTGTCGTTGCTTGGCTTTCAGGATGGCTACCCGAGTTTCCATTTCCGGGGGTTGCAGGTCGGCCACCAATCCCCATTCAAACCGGGAAACCAATCGGGCTTCTACGTCTTTTAATTCCCCAACGGGACGATCGCAGGTCAGAACAATCTGTTTCCGTGCCTCATGGAGGGCATTGAAGGTGTGGAAGAATTCTTCCTGGATTCGTTCTTTTCGGGCAAAGAACTGGATATCGTCGATAAGAAGCACATCGATGGAGCGGTAGCGCTTTCGAAAACGTCCTACGGTTCGATTTTGGAGGGCCTCGATGTACTCATTGGTAAATCGTTCGGAGGTGACATAGCAGACCCGCAGGTAGGGTTTGGTTTCTTGGACCTGGTGACCGATGGCATGGAGAAGATGGGTCTTTCCTAATCCGGTTCCTCCGTAGATGAACAAGGGGTTATAGGTTCGGCCGGGGCGTTGTGCCACAGCCTGAGCGCTGGCAAAGGCAAACTCACAGCTTGGCCCTACGATAAAGTGTTCAAACCGATAATTTGGGTTGAGACCATTGCCGGTGTTAGCAGAGGGCGGATCTTCCGGGTCTGTTTGGACATGGGGTAAAGGGGAGGCTGTGGGAGTGGAGGTGGAATTTTCCTCTCCTTCATTGGTTTTTTTGCTTGGCTCAGGGCCTACAAGATGGACGATGATTTCTTCTCCGGCGGTTTGTTGAACGATTTCTTGGATCAGATCGGCATAATTTGTGGAGAGCCAGAAGGCGAGGAAGTCGGAGTCGGTTCGCAACGTTAAAATCTGATCTTGGAATCGGACAGGCCGGAGGTCATCCAGCCATTTCTTGGAATAGTCCAGAGAAAGATGGCGTGAGAGCGCGGCTTTGGCCTGCGACCAGATCTTCTCAGCGCGACGATTTTCCTCAGTTTGAGACGATATGGCGCTCATTTTTGACAAGTTATTCACACTCGTTAAAGCCATGATTTTTTGGATCGAAATCAGGGTTTCTTTTTATCCTTTTCGTGGTGGGGAGCAGGGTAGGGGAAGAGGAATGGATCGGAAAGAGTCCCCACCACTTGGTATGTAATTCATTGTCTTTCAATAACTTATGCATCAAACCCTCTCATTTTTGGGAAAATTTCCCCCTTTGTCTTAGCCCCGTTTCCTTTCCTTCTCGAAAATTCGGGAATAATGAATACCGCATTCTGAGGCGATTGACTAGGAGAACATATTCACTGTTTTTCACAGGTTTTTCACAATCTGATTTGGGGGATGTAAGCTGTTCGGTACAAGGAAGAAGAGGCCCCGGAGCTGGCGTTTTGAGTGAGCAAAATATCAGATAACTTCCGAAAAATCCTCCTACTTTTTCACGACGTCGATTGCAAAGATAACAGTTTGTGCTATGGATTATCCTCGACCCCCTTCAAAAACAAAATAGCCCGGGCACGCCCGGGCTATGAATTCGCATGGTTGTTCCTCTCTTCCTAGAGATTTTACTCCTTTCGGGAAAGGAGAATCCCAACCACAATCCCCACGGCCATTGCGATTCCCATACAGCCCAGGGGATAACGCTGGGCTGTTTCTCGGATCTTTAGTCGGGGAAGGAGGTAATGGCTTTGCCGGGAGAGAGTCTCTGGGGAAGGAGCCTGCGTTGAAACAAGCTCGATACTGTTTTCATTGGGTTTTTTTCCTAGCTTGACCCCTATCCATTCGGCCAGGTCTCGAAAAAGGATCTTTAGATCGAACCACAGCCGACGGGCTGAGCCGCTCTTTGGGACCATCCCATTAAAATATGTTTCCATACCTCTTTCCGTAGCTTGCCCGAAATGGGGATAGAATCAATCCGCTTTTCTGAATCGGCCGGTTTTCGATTTATCGACTTCGTTGGTACAGCCCAATCAGTTCTGCCTGGGCCAGGATGTGTCCCTGCATGGCTTGCTCCACCTGGGTCTTCTTGGCTCCAGGGGCGAGGTTTAACTTGGTATCCAGGGCATAGAGCTTGAAGAAATATCGATGAGCCGGTCCAGGTGGCGGGCAAGGCCCCCCGTACCCGAGGCGACGGAAATCGTTGATCCCCTGGGTCCCCCCGATGGGAGGATGTTCCACAGCAGGGATCCCTTCGGGGAGTTCTGTAACGGTTGGCGGGATGTCGTAGTAGACCCAGTGAACCCAGGTACCCATTGGGGCATCCGGGTCATCACTGATCAAGACGAGGCTTTGCGTTCCTTCGGGCACTCCGGACCAGCGCAGGGGTGGCGACACGTCCTGACCGTCACAGGTGTACTTTGAGGGAATCCGTCCTTGATGGGTGAACGCCGAGCTTTGGATCTCTAGTTTCATGGCTTGGGCCTCCTTAGGTTTGGGTTTGGATGGTTGTGGGGTGGATGGAGTAGGGGACTGTGGGCCTGGTTGGACTTGGGAAGGCGGTTGCGAGGTCGAAGGAGTCGGAGGTTGCGGAGGGGTTCCTTGCCGCCCACAGCCGCTTGCCAGCAACAAACAGCCTACTACAGCCATCCACCCTCCCTTCTGGAAGAAGGAAGAGAGTGGAAAATCTCTCTTCATCTGATCCATCGTGATTGGTTTCATACCTTTATCCTGACCTAAGATTCGCTTTCAATCAACCAACGTTCGAGCCGACGTAAGATTCCATCCGGCTCTTGCACGCCGAGTTTGACGATCTGATCCGCCCGTTCCTGGGAATCGGCCACGGCATAAATCCGAAATTCATCGGCATTGCCCGAAGGCCGGACATGGGCCACATCGCCGTTATCGAACCAGATTCGAACCCCATCCAGGAAGTTTAGCCGAACCGGTCGGCCAAACCCTTCCTCCGGACGGAAGAAACGGGGGAGAACCTCCACGATCCGGCGCACCTCTTCCTGCCATCCAGGTTGCTCGGTCAGCGGTTGGCCTTCTGCGTCGAAGAACCGGAATTGGCCGTCTTCCATTCGGACCTCTTTGATCTGGGGATCCTCTGGCGAGAGCTTTTGCACAATCGCGCGACCTCGTTCCCGTGGGAAATTTCGAAGCAACGAAGCCCGACTAAAGCGGGCCGGCAGTCGGGCAAACAGGGTGCTGATCGGCACCCCTTGTTCCTTGGCCGCAAAGAGGATGCACAGGATCGGTAGGAAAGAGTCACGCGTCTCCAGCGCCTTCAGGATTCGACCATTCTCCACCAGATCCGTCCCGAGCAAGAACCCGCCGTTCGCTTCCCAGCCACAGACTCGCTGGAATCCGGCGGCTTTAGCCCGTCTCATCCCGGCAATTACATAGGGGGATCCGATTCGTGTCTTAGGCTGGAGGGCATGGCGCAGGTTCCCTCGGTCAATCGCGTCATTACAACTGATCGGCACGACCACCGCATCGGCTTTTAAGTATTCAGCTACGACCATCCCTACCAGATCGCCGCCGTAGAATCGGACCTTCCCTTTCCATTGTGGGGTGTTCTGGACCGTATCCACAGCGATCACCAACGGCCGATCGCTGTCTCCGTCCGTGGAAACCACTGCATCAATCGGACCACGTTCGGCGCCTACCTGGTCCACCCACTGCTGGATTTCTGCTAGGAGCTCGTCGCTGATGTTTTCCGTATCGATCGCTACAAACTCATCGCTCCGGCCTACCGGGATGACCTCGGCCCCAAGCTTTTGCAACACCTCTACCAGCAGATCTCGCCCCACTGCAGAATGCTGGTACACAATCACCCGCATCCCCTGCAGATCCCCCCGACCGCCGAAGAAACTTACGTATCGATTCACAAACGACCGTGCTCCGTCCGGATCGACCGGGGGCAGATCCATATGGCCGACCTTGAATCGTCCACTCCGATCAAACGGGGATTCCTCATACGGTTGGGCATAGAGCCGATCCCGCCATTGGGCCACCCGTTCATTGATGGGGCCTTCATCTTCCTTCATCAACTCGCCTCGGGACGAATTGGTTTTGTAGCCATTGCGATCGAACGGAATATGGCTTCCGGTTACCATCATGCTTCCCCGCTTCCGTTCCACCGCATACGCCATCAGAGCCGGGGTAGGGATGGTGCCGAGGTTGACCGGTTTTAATCCGGCATCTCGTACCGCCTGGACAATGGCCTGTGCGATTTCTCCTCGCCCACCCTGTTCCGGGACAAACCGCGTGGAACTTGGACGGAGATCGTAGGCGATGTAAAATTCCTCTCCTTCCTGAATCCCGCCTTGGTCTTTGGGGAGGCTTTTCAGATACTCCAATTCCGCCGAGGCGCAAATGTAGATCTCCAGTTGCGTCAAATCGACCACTTTCCCCCGCCGTCCCGAAGTGCCGAATCGTAACGGGACCGGGGTATGATCCAGCACAGCCCCTAACGAACCTTCCGGATATTTCTTCTCCATAAGTCAATGTTGCCTTTCTTCCTGTTTTTCTCCTCTGCTTTCAGCCGTTAAAAATCTTCGTCTTGATACCATATCACTCCTTGGCCCTCACGACTACCCATCAGAACCTGTTTTTACAGAAACGAAAAAGCGGCTCACAGTGTCCAAGCCGCCTTAGCCTCACAGGGCGTCCGGAAGATCATGGAAGGTAGGGCGCGCTGTCCTCAGCGCGCCGAGATAAGAAGAATGGACGGATGCCTTTTTCGGACAAGCTCTAGATAGGCACCAAAAGCTTCATTCATCCCAATGCAAGACGATCTTCCCACATCGCCCTGATTCCATCACTTCAAATGCCTTCTCGTATTCGGTGTAGTGGAAATGGTGGGTGATGATCGGCTTAATGTTCAAGCCGCCCTGGAGCATGACGGTCATTTTGTACCAGGTCTCATACATTTCCCGTCCATAGATCCCCTTGATGGTCAGCATGTTGAAGATGACCTTGTGCCAGTCGATTTCCAGATCGCGGTTCGGAATGCCGAGCATCGCAATCTTGCCTCCATGGCACATATTCTCGAGCATCTCCCGAAAAGCATCCGGGTTGCCGGACATCTCTAAGCCCACATCGAACCCCTCTTCCATCCCAAGTTCTTTTTGGACCTCCTTGAGTCGTTTTTTGCGGGGATCAACCGTCATGGTCACCCCGAACTGACTGGCCAGCTCCAGGCGGTATTCATTCACATCGGTAATCACTACATACCGGGCTCCGGCATACCGAACGATGGCGGCAGCCATGATGCCGATCGGACCGGCTCCGGTCACCAGCACATCTTCTCCTAACACCGGAAAGGAAAGGGCAGTGTGGACTGCATTTCCAAACGGGTCAAAGATCGCGGCTACATCTAGATCGATGCCCGGTTTGTGGACCCACACGTTCGTCATCGGCAAGGCCAGGTATTCAGCAAAGGCACCCGGACAGTTGACCCCGATCCCTTTGGTATGGGCACAAAGATGCCGACGGCCGGCCAGACAGTTCCGACATCGACCGCAGACCAGATGACCTTCCCCACTGACGATCTGACCTGGATAAAAATCGGCTACGTTGCTTCCCACCTCGACGATTTCTCCCACAAACTCATGTCCAATTACCATCGGAACCGGCACGGTCTGAGCCGCCCACTCGTCCCACTGGTAGATATGAAGGTCGGTACCACAGATTCCGGTGCGTTTGATTTTGATGAGAACGTCATTGATTCCGATCTGTGGCTCCGGAACGTCTTCCAGCCATAAACCGCGTTGTGGATACTTCTTTACAAGTGCCTTCATAGAGTGAGTCTCCCTGGTTGGTTAGGTTGGTCTGTTTTGTTTGTTTGCATGCATACGGATCGATCTTCTCTGCCTATCCAATATATTGATCATGATTCCAAAATAGCAAACAATTTTTCCTGCCCCGTTCTCTTTTCTTTGCGAGAAATTTCCGCATAATGAAGGCCATGAACTCAGATCGTCCAGAACAGCCCAACTCACTGTCCAAAAAGCCGGAGTCGAATCAATCTCCCCCCTCCGCAGCAAAACCTTCATCCTCTCAGGCGGCTAGGGCAAAGAGACGAAGTGGAGGATCTCGTCCGACACCGATGGATCATTTTGCCCGACGGTTGCGGGAGCTGCGGCATAACCGAGGATGGTCCCTGGAAGATTTGGCTACGGTGTCGGAGGTCAGCCGTTCGATGTTAAGCGAAATTGAGCGGGGCCGGGCGATTCCTACAGTTGCGGTGGCGTGGCGGATTGCGCGTGCCCTTGGGGTCTCCTTAAATGATTTGGTAGACTCCCAGGAGGCGGTCTCCTGCATTGAGGTCGTGCGTGCTACGGACAAGGCCTATCTCTATCGCTCCGACGAACACTGTACGATTCGCACGCTCTCTCCCTTGCACATGGAGAAAGACGTAGAGTTTTACGAGCTGCGGCTGGCGCCCAAGGGGGAACTACGGAGTGCTCCTCACTATCAAGGGACGCGGGAGTTTCTGACTGTGGCAAAAGGTCGGGTTCGAGTGGAAGTAGAGTCGCATATAGAAACGTTGGGGCAGGGCGATTCGGCGACCTATCCGGCGGACCGGCCGCACGCCATTGTGAATATCGGTTCTTCCCAATGTATTCTCTTTTTGGTGGTGATTTATGAATGAAGAGAGGGAGGGCTAATCCGAAACTTTAAACGGTTTCCAGAATTCCAATTTGCTGGGGAGTCGGAGTCGAGCCGCCAAACGGCGCTGGAGCCGTTCTTCCAGTTCTTGCCATTTCTCCGGAGGGGTATCCATTCCGACGCGCAGGCTACCACCGGCAATCTGGTCGTGGCCACCAGCCAGCCGTCGATCACCGAAGACATCTCGAAGAATTTCGCCGGCCTGCACGTCGGTACGGGAAGTGCGGAGAGAGACATGGAGTCGGCCTTTGTAGCGGCCGGTGCAGAAGGACCACGCAGCTTTATCATAGGTGAGGAGGAAATCAGCCATTTGGGCTACCAATTCCGGGCTTTGCACGGGGCCCAGATGGGAGACGATCAGGCCTCGGCATTTCATGGCATTGCGGATACAGCGGGCCAGAGTGACAAAGTAGCTACGGGAACGGGGTGGATTTTGGATCTTTGCCAGGGCTTTCATGTCGCTGCGGTGGAGGATTTCCAGGTAGGTTCGGACGACGTCCTGGCGTTGGGCCCGGTAGAGATCCATTGTATCAGATAGAATCCCGTAAGCTAAGGCGGTGGCAAGGCGGGCTGGGATTTTCAGACCGGAAAGGAGAAGAGCACGGGTCACGATCACCGCCGTGGCCCCACAATGGGTATCAATGAGACTTAAAGAGGCAAGCACGGGGCGGTTCGGTTCATGCTGATCAATCACAATATCTACTTTTCGGCGAGCCGGCCATGGATTGTTGGCAAATCCGGGTTGGGTATCCACTAATGCCACATGCTTCGCTCGTTGGAGCTCTCCCCGTCGGAGACGGCGGATAGGGATTTTCAAAATCGAAACCATGGCCCGATTCTCGGTCCGGCCAATCACTCCGCCGTAAACCATCCGAGCTCGGATATCAAACCGCTGCTCGGCAAGATAATACAACCCGTACGCAGAGGCTAACGCGTCGGCATCGGGAAAGTCATGGGTCAAAATCAGCAACGGGCTGAGTTTTCTCCGATGATCGGAAAGAAAATCCAACAAACACTCTGCCAGGAAGGTAGAATCTGGAGGTTGTTCCGGAGAGTCCCCATCGGGGCTTTTTTCCGATTGGTTCTTCTCCTGTTTCTCTGCGTGGAGGGTGACTGTTCCGCTGCCTGCTTTCCGACTGCTTCTCATCGGTTTCTTTTGCCTCTGGATTGAAGCTTGTTCTTATACCGAACTATTTGTTTGGAGTATCGAGCCATTTTCCTCAAGGATTCAAGCAGAAGATAAGCCTCAGACGTTTTCTTTTCTCATTTTGGGTTTTTTCTTTCAGTCATGCCTGTGCAGGGAAAAGCACACTTTACAGGGGGAGGATCTTTTTCTAAACTGGCTTTACAAGTACAAGGAGAGTCTGAGGATAGGAGAGATTGTGCAAAAGAAATGAGTGAATTGAGAGAGGGCCCCATGAAAAGGATAACATTAAGCAATACGAAACGGTGGGATCGACGTCCCACTGGATTTACTCTGATCGAACTTCTGGTCGTAATCGCCATCATAGCGATCCTGGCAGGAATGCTCCTGCCAGCCTTATCGAAAGCAAAGTCCAAGGCGCAAGGGGCTCTGTGCATGAGCAACCTGCGTCAATTGATGCTCGCCTGCCAGATGTATTTGGGAGACAATAACGATGAGTTCCCCAACGCGGTCCATGGAGGAAGCACTCCTAATTTAGCGGGTCGTTATCGTCCCTGGGTAGTTGGTTGGTTGACCTGGGATTTACGACCGGATAATACCAACATCCTTTATCTTATCGATCCGAAGTATTCGGTCCTTGCCGCATATTTCAGCAACGAGCGGAACTTGTTCAAATGTCCGGCCGATCATTATGTCTCCCCGATTCAGCGATCCCA
>CAZBKV010000025.1:0-7423 GCA_964492575.1 uncultured Verrucomicrobiota bacterium
CGCCGGGGGCGCGTGGATCGGTTCCGTCCAGGGTATAATAAAGGATCGTGCCCGGCTCGTTGCTGACGTCTTCGAGTTGGATTTGGGTGCCGGGTGGGACATAGCCGGATGGACGACTGACGCGGGGCCGAGCCAGGAGGTTTGTGTCGATGAAATGCATGTGTTCGGCGAGCCATTGTTTCATGAAGTCGATTTCTCCCTGGTATGTGCCGGGGAAGGTATGGCTGTATCCGGGGACCGAGACGGTTCCGGACCGTGGGGAGGGATCGGAAGGGCCGGCATGTCGCCATCGTTCCAGGTCTCGTGGTTGGGCTTCCTGGAGTTCACCGGCGAGCTGATCGATGATGGCGAAGATATGGTTGGTTGAGAGTTGTGCATCCCGTAGCATTTGGTAGCGGTCAATCCAGCGTTGCCAGAAGTCAGGGCGTTGGAACAGCCGGCTATACCACGGGTTGGGGAAGACATTGTTGGGATTGAAGAAGTCGGTACCGTAATCGGAGCCGTGGCCTAAGGGGTTGGCACCCATCCAGGAAAGCGGGTTGAAGGGGCGGAGGTCACCGCCTTTGCTGGTGCCCATGGAGCGGTCGAAGTCCCAGATCGGCCCCATATGGAGCTTGTCGTTTCGAGGTTTGAAGAAGTAGGCGCTTAAGCGGAAGGCATCGACGTTCATGGCCAGGACGTTGAGGATGTGGTGGTCGATCCAGGAATTAAGATCGATGTAGGCCGGGTAACCGGTGGTAGGGTCATCTGGATTGGGACTTCGGAGGGCATCGTAGAAATCGTCGATGTATTGTTTGATGTAGTCGGCTTGGGGTTTGCGTTGGGGAGTGACCATTTCGAGGCCTTTGGGGTACTGGTAAATGATTTGGAGACCGCCGGCGGAGAAGGAACGTTCGTCCGGATCACGACGATCGACTTTAAGTAAGTAGCCACCGGTGATTTGCGGGGGTTGGGTATGTTCGGGTTTGAGTTCCTCGATGGCGACGCGATGGGGATCCCGTTTGATGGCTTCCATAAGGACATAGACTCCGTGGTAGTCGCCGGACGGGGCGGGACCGCGAATGGGGCCACCGTCGGTGTTTAGGAAGATCTCTACCAGGCGGGTTCGGGCGGCGTATTGGCCGATCTCGTTGCTGAGCTGGTAGATGAAGGGATTGTGGATGAGGGGGAGGTCGAAGTAATTCGGGGCGTACAAAATCCAGTCCGGGTCGGCCGGCATTCCGAGGAGGGCGACAGGATCGCCGGTATCAAACTCGTCCCAGAACTCCAGGCGGAAGCTGGTTTTGGGATAATGTTTTGTGCTGGAGCCGCGGATATTAAAGCCGCCGCGGTGAATAAGGACGGGTTGATCGGTGAGATGGACCCGTCCGTCCGGTCCCGGAGCGAAAACGGCAATCACCACAGGTTGTCGTTTTTCCACCGGGCTGGCGGGAATCGATCCGGCTCCAAGGTTGTCCAGGATGATGACCGGTAAGTTGGAGGTGAAATTGGTGACGGAGGGATCAAGACGCAGATAAAGGGCGGTGGTCGGTGGGCCGGGGAGAAATGACTGCTGGAACGCGCGGGCGCGGACTTCTACAGTCTGAGTGATGGAGATGGGGCCGGTGTAAAGTGGAGAGTCTTTGGTGGGGAACGATCCGTCCAAGGTGTAATGGATCTCGGCATCCGGGGAAGTGGTGTGGAGTTCGAGCTGGAACGGCCTTATAAACGTGCCGGAGGGACGAGAGAACTCCACAGGAGGAGCAAAGCCTTGGCCACTGACGGCATTGGGTTTACCGGGCGTGGGTTCGAGGAAGTATCCAACCGTGGTAGGATCCATTCGATCGGCTCCGTAGGAGACGTCCTCGTATTGTTCTGGGTAGTCGAAGTCGGAAACGATGTTGGTATGGGGATCGACCAAGGCAAGATACCCTCCGGAGGCCGAGAGGCGGAAGTTGGTATGCAAAGGGTGGGAAGGATCGGTCCGGTCTTTTCCAGAGGCAAACACAAGGAGATAACTATCCGGGGGCAGGGCGATCTTGGGAAAACGCCATTTGGTGAGGTTGTCCGGATCATCGGTTAGAAACCATCCTTCCAGGTTTTCAGTAACTTGGCCTGCGTTGTATAACTCGATCCAATCCGAAGAATCTCCATCCTCATCGCGCAGGGTACGTTTATTGGAAGCCATGAACTCATTGATGCGAACGAGGGGAATCTGACCGGTTGGATCGTAGATGTAACCCCAGCTGCCTCCCTGAAAGGGATTCTGCAGCGAGGTGGTATCCTTGATCCCGTGGTTTTCGGCCCAGCGAATCTCGACCGGACCAGGTTCAGGTTCTGGGACGATGAAGACGAAGTGTCCTGGTTCTCCGAATCGAACCTCCATCGCCGGGGTTCCGTTGATAAGCAGATCGGAAGCATCTACCCCCGTGACCGGCCGATCGAACCAGACTTCAATCGTCGTGAGTTGGCGAAGGACAGCCCCTGGCGGAGGATTAATCTGAACGACCTGGGGAGGGGTGGTATTCAGTTTGGCAATCAGGGCGGTGTCAAAGAACAGATCGCTACTGGTTTGATTGATGTTCAACAGATGGACGGCCAGGACGTTTTTGCCAGGCCGGAGCAGTTTCCAGGCATTCGAGACGACGACCGGTACCTGCGTGGGCCACCAGCCGTTGGGTTGAACGGCGGTGGAATCATAAGAAAGCTCTCCGGAAGGGGCATTGTAGCGGCCGATTTCTTCGCCGTTCAACCAGACCACATAACCGTCATCGATTCGGATGGGGAGTTGGAGTTCGGCATAGTCATAGGGATTGTCGATTTGGAAACTCTTTCGGAGGAAAACCGTAAGGTATCCTTTTTGGGCGCTGGTTCCCAGGTCGGTGACAATCCCGATATCTTTGCCACGTTGATAGCCGATGGGGGTGGGACCTTCGGCCCAATCCGAGTCATCAAAGTCGATCCGCCGCCAGGCCGTTGGATCGGGAGAAGAAGCTGGGCCGGTCCCCAGTCGATATTTCCAGACCGAGTTGGTGGTGAAGAGGACCACCTCCTCCTGGGCTTGCAAGGCCGTCTGCATGGCGACGGCTCCGATTACCATCCCTATGACTATCCAAAAGCGTTTACCCATCGTTTCCAAAGCCAGCACATTTTGTGAGCCAAGACAAGCGAGTTTCTGGAAAAGAGCCCGAGATCGTAATAGTGTATTTTATAGAAAAGGCCGCCGTCTTACGACGGGGCTGCGTGTTGCCAGCAGGTCAGGGTGTGGCCGAAAAAGGAACCGTCGCTTGGAGACCGTAGCGATAGAGATATGCCGGCCTTAGCGTGTCGAAAGGATAACTTTTACAACGGCTTAGGGATAGGCCGCCTTACCTTACCGATTTCATTCTCTATTTAAAGCTATATGTACAGGGCTTTCGAACCGGAGGAATCGGCATAGAACCGAATCGATACTCTTTGGGGCCGAGTTGAAGATCGCTATGAAGAATTTGATCCCATGTAATCGTCTGCCCACTATACGCACATTCCCGGCCTAAGATTCCGGTCAATGTACTCTCTGCAATCTGCTGGGCTTCATTGATCGGCTGTCCTGTACGAATGGCGCGAATCAAATCTTGATGTTCCTGTTCGTACGGATTGACGCGATAATGTTTTGCCCGCCACCGGTTTCCGTTTTCAAAACGGATCCATTGAATATGACTGGAAGAATAAGCGACTCCTTTTGTCCCTACGACATGTTCCTCCACCTTTCCTTCGGCCCCTTGCATCTGGCGGCACTGACTGAAGACCATTACGCCATCGGGGTATTCAAACGAGACCGCAAAATGATCGTAGATATTCCCATGGATCGGGTATTCTCGACAGAGCCGTCCTCCGACAGCCCATGCACGAATAGGATGGGAACGAAATGCCCAGTTCATAATGTCTAAGTTGTGGACATGTTGCTCTACGATGTGATCTCCGGAGAGCCATGTAAAATAATTCCAATTGCGAATCTGCCATTCCATTTCCGACCATTCTGGGCGAGGGGCAATCGTCCAAATTGTCCCTCCATTCCAATAACAATGGCCGTACATTAATTTGCCCAGGGCTCCATTATGAATTTGAGCCATCAACTCTTGGTACCCTGGATGATGTCGTCGCTGGGTTCCGGCAACAATGCTTAAACCTTTGTCGGCTGCAATTTTCCCGGCCTGAAGGATTTTTCGGACTCCTACCGGATCGACTGCGGCCGGCTTTTCCATAAAGACGTTCTTCCCTGCCTGCACCGCCGCCAACACATGATCCGGTCGGAAATGAGGCGGTGTGGCCTGAATGACGTAATTGATTTCATCGATGGCCAACAGTTTTTTATAGGCGTCCCATCCGGTAAAACAGTGATCGTCGGGAATATGGATTCCGAGTTTGGCTAATTGCTTTCGGCAGTTTAGCAATCGATCCGGAAACAGATCCGCTAAAGCGACGATTTGGATATCTTTATTTTTTACCGCCGCCCCCTCTGCCACATTCTCAGTATGATATCCTGTCTGAGGATAGATGACCTTGGTGGCGGCCCCCAGGGCATTGAGAACCGCTCCGGTTCCACGTCCACCGCATCCAATCACCCCGACTCGAATGGGGGTATTTGGGGTGGCATGCGTAGTGAGAACAAAAGGAGCTGGACTGAATGCGGCTGCCACCGTAGCCGACACCGAACGGCGTAGGAACTCTCTCCGCTGGATTTTCTCAGATCGTGTTGGGAATACGTCCTTTTTCATAGGTTTCAATTTGCGGGAGGTTAGGGAAGCCGGCAAGCTTTTTAGAATCCAGAGAAAGCAATGGGAAAACCGGCTAACTAACCTCTACGAGGAAGGGTTGGAGCGGGAAAGAACATCCAAAATTGCCTCGGCGACTTCTTCCACTTCGATACTTCGCATGCATTGCAATTGAAGAGGGCAGCTGCGGAGGAAACAAGGCCGGCAAGGAGCGGTTCCGGTGAGGACTCGATAAATACTGGAACCTACCCATTGGGGTCCGGTCCATTCCGGGGCCGTACTTCCGAAGATAGCGACTACAGGTGTTCCTAAGGAAGCGGCTAGGTGCATTGGACCCGAATCGTTTCCAACAAAAGCCCGGCAACATCGTAACAGGGCCGCTAACTGGGCCAGGGAAGTTTTCCCGCCTAAGTGAACAACCGATTCGGAGGTGGTGACGGCACCGGGTCGATCCGGTCGGACGACCAGTTTTTGCCCCAACTCGGTTGCCAACCAACGGGTAAGATTCACTTCATTTGGCCCTCCTAGGATCAACCACCGACAAGGACGCTGACGATGGACCATTCGAGCTGCTTCAATAAAGCGGCCTGGGATCCATTGTTTGGCATTCCCATAGTGAGCTCCGGGATGAAGGGCGATCCAAGGGAAAGGATCGTGTTCAGGGTTGGGGAGTTTTAAGACCTCTACTGTTTGTTGGATCAGCTCCGGTTCCAGGTTCCACTGGGGTGGGGTAGGCTCTGGGGTTGCTCCTAGGTGGGAGACAAGATGGAGATAAAAATACACATGATGGCGAGGGAAAGAGCGCTGGATAGGCCAGCCATGGGAAGGATCGGCAGCGGCGCGTTGTAAGGCTCGCGGGGAGGGCTTTTTGGGTGGACGAAGGTCCTGAGGAAGTGGGATCGGATGAGTCAAAAGGAAAGAACGTCCCTGGCCTCGATAGCCGATTCGAACGGGGAGACGTGCCCACCAAAACTCAAAGGCGGTTCGAAAGGAATTAGTAAAGAGAAGACCGACGGTGGATTGGAACGATTTAAAACGAGCAGCGGTTGACCAAGTTGAGGCCTTTGGATCCAATACGAGCGTTTGATCCACGGCCGGATGGAGTCGCCATAAATCAGAAAGCCCTGGAGGGGTAGCTACTACGATTCGGTGAGTCGGAGGTTCATATACTTCGCGTAATCGTTGAACGGCTGCGGCAGCCATCACTCCGTCGCCCAGCCAGTTGGGGCTGCGGATGAGGAGGGTTCGACCTACTTCATCAGGGTTCTTCATTGGATTTGGGAAGGGATAGGATTGGAACGCAGGTTTTGGGGATGCATTCGAGACGGCCGTCGGCGAGACCGGGCACGAGGGATCTTCCATCGTCGATGGACCCAGAACCAATTGGCCGGATCCCTTAAAACGGTTTGTTCAAAGGCTCGGTTCATATCGCGTATGATTTCTTTTATAGATCGTGGTTGTCCGTTTTGGAACACAGGGATCGGATTTCCTATCTCGATCCGCCATTTTCCCAACGCCACCCGGAAACAGAAGGCCGGGATGACGGGAGTTTGATAGCGCAAGGCATACACTGCCGGGGCGGGGGTTGTCGAGCAAAGATGTCCAAGGTAAAGAGCGATGTTCGGAAGAGTTACCTTCCGGTAGCGACGGTCCAGATCGCAGACAAAATGCCCTGCCTTACGTCCTGATCTCATTACCCAGCGCAAGGGAAGGACCTGGAGACATCGAATCAGCCACCACCTGAAACTGTATAAGACCCAATCGATCATTCTTATCCTACCGAAAAACAGATTCGCCGTACGCATTCTTGGAAATCCCGTGCCCCCCGTACAATCTCAATCTCCACTCGCAGGAAATAAATCGGAAGATCACGCCGGTCTAACTTGGGAAACCGGACGGCGTCCTTTTGGGTGGTGAGGATCATCTCGGCTTGCCGAATCTTGCTACGATTAATCACATTCAACAATTCCTGCTGTGTATATCGGTGATGATCGGCAAACCGCTTTGTATAAACCAACTCAGCCCCCAGATCGACCAAGCTTTTCTCAAAGCTCTCAGGCTGAGCAATACCACTCATTGCCGCCACGCGCCGTCCCCGCAAGATCTCCAAAGGAAATCGTTCCCCACTGAAGACATCCTCCAGATAAAGCGGTTTATGGACGCATTCGATGATCCGGGCATGAGGATTGAGTTCCCGAAGTTTGGCACGGAGTTCCGCGGTACGGCCATTGCTTTTGGTAATCATAATTACATGGGCCCGGTTCAAATGAGAGGGGGGTTCCCGTAGCGTTCCGCGGGGTAACAAGTGGTTGTTTCCAAACGGTTGTTCGCAATCAATCAAAACTACATCCTGCCGTCGGCCGGCCAGTTTCCAGTACTGAAAGCCGTCGTCTAGAACCAAAATGTCGCACCCAAACTTTTCGATCGCATATCGTCCGCTTTTGACCCGGTCTTTATCGACCAGCACCACTACGTCTTTTAAATTGGAGGCCAACATATACGGCTCATCTCCCGCTGTTTCGGAATCAAGCAAGAGCGAGTGTCCATCGGAGACCACCCGCGGCGGGTCCGGATCGATATGCAACAACCGGTTCCAGAGTCGGCGGAAAAGCGGAGGGGGTTTAGAGCGGTAACCTCGGGACAGAATGGCTACGTTTCGACCCTGATTTCTTAGCTCGCGAGCGATCCGC